>JAUSQH010000618.1 GCA_030652895.1 Alphaproteobacteria bacterium | reverse complement strand
GATAATCTTGGCAAGAACGGACTCGGCCGTCAGATGACCGTAAAAGCGCTCCAAAATTGTAGGCAGGGCCTTCTCGACCTCGGGCCAGAATTCGCGCAGCGCGTCGCCTGTCGCGGCGCTAATGCGCATAAACCGCAACCGTGTCTCGCGGTCATGCCCGCGCGCAGATTGATCATTCTCTTGCATATTCGGATCCTTATCGATCCGCCCCTAAATTTCTCGTTTTGAGAAAGGTTCCCACCCATCACGTTTACTATTACGAGAAAATGGTAAATAGATTAATAAGCTCTGAAATGATCCATATTTTCTAGAGTTATTTCCTGATCGTGATCAACCCGTCACGCTAATAGCGTGACGTCGTCATGAATCTTCGGGAGTCCAGACCTTATGCGGCTCGCACATCCGCCAGGAATCTGTCAATCTCGGCTTTCAGCATCTCGCTCTGTTTAGCCACTTCACCGGATGCCGCCTGCACCTGGCTTGCCGCCGCGCCGGTTTCACTCGCCGCCTGGCTGACGCCGCCGATGTTCGCGGATACCTCGCCGGTACCCCGTGCGGCCTCTTGCACGTTGCGCGCAATCTCCTGGGTCGAAGCGCCCTGTTCCTCCACTGCCGCAGAAATGGCCGCTGCGATCTGGTTAATCTCCTCGATCGTCTTGCTGATATCTCCGATGCGCGTCACCGAGTCGCCAGTCGCCGTCTGCATCGCACCAATCTGCGCCGCAATCTCCTCGGTTGCCCTGGCTGTCTGATTGGCCAGCGCCTTGACCTCGCTGGCCACCACCGCAAAGCCCTTGCCCGCTTCGCCGGCCCGCGCCGCCTCGATCGTGGCGTTCAGCGCCAGCAAGTTGGTCTGACTGGCGATATCATTAATGATGTTCACGACATTGTCGATTTTCTGCGCCATTTCGGCCAGCCCCTTGATCGCCGCCATGGTGCCACCGGCTTCTGCGACCGCCTGGGTGGCAATACTGGCCGACTGCTCGACCTGACGGCTGATTTCCCTGACCGAGGTGGTCAGTTCCTCTGCCGCCGCCGCCACCGTCTGCACGTTCGTGGAAGCTTCTTCGGAGGCTGCCGCCACAGCGGTGGCCTGCTGCGTGGTCTCTTCCGCCGTGCCAGCCATACTGGCAGCCGTTGTATTCAGTTCGTTCGCCTGCGACATCACGCTATCCAAAATGCTGCCTACGCCCTCTTCGAGTTTGGTGGCGATGTCGATGATCACCTTTTGACGATCCGCGATTCCCGCCTCCTGGTAGACCGAGATGGCGAAATCCATGTCCAGCATGACCACTGAATTGACCGCCGTAATCACTTCGCCCAGGCGTTTCGGCTTCCAGCGATAGGTTTTAATTGCAAGATCCGTGATGTCCGACAGCACAAGAGCATAACCGCCAATATACCAACGCGGCTCAAGGCCGATGCGGTTATGCACCAGCCCGATGGTGCGGGCGCCCTGGATATAGGCTTCGTCAAAACTGCCATTGAACAGTCTTCCCCAATGTGCCGTTTGCGCGCTTACCAGCCGCGACACCTGATTGCCGCCGATAATCTTGGCAAGAACGGACTCGGCCGTCAGATGACCGTAAAAGCGCTCCAAAATTGTAGGCAGGGCCTTCTCGACCTCGGGCCAGAATTCGCGCAGCGCGTCGCCTGTCGCGGCGCTAATGCGCATAAACCGCAACCG
>JAUSQH010000048.1 GCA_030652895.1 Alphaproteobacteria bacterium | reverse complement strand
ATTCGCGGCCTGGCTTGACAGGCAGCGGCGCCTCAGCGCCGCGACGTCTGGCCGTAGCGGCTGAAGCGTTCCAGCACCTCGGCCATGGCGTCAGCGTCCAGGATCGCCGGCTGCCCCACAGCCAGCGCCTTCAGGTAAACCTCGCACAAAGCCTCGATCTCCTGCGCCACCTTCACTGCCTGCGCCAGCGTCGCCGCCGCCGCCACCAGCCCATGGTTGGCCAGCAAGCAAGCCAGCCGGCCCTGCATCGCTTCGACCACCGCCGCCGACAAGGCTTGGCTGCCGAACAAGTGATAAGGCGCGCAGCGCACCGAGTCGCCGCCCGCCACCGCCACCATGTAATGAAACGGCGGCAGATCGCGGCGCAGGCAGGCCACCGCCGTAGCGTTGACAGAGTGCGTGTGCACCACCGCCTGCAATTCCGGCCGGTCCTGATAAATCGCCCGGTGAATCGCCCATTCGGACGATGGCTCCCAGGCGCCGACCTGGCTGCCGTCGTCGCCGAGCCAGACCCAATCGCCCGGCTGCATGTCGTCAGCGCCCATGCCGGTGGGCGTGATGAGCATGCCGGCGCGGCCATCGACGCTGCAGCGATGGCTCAGGTTGCCCGTGCTGCCGCGGTTCAGGCCCAGGCGGTCGAGCCGGCGCAGCGCCGCCGTCAACGCCGCTCGCAGGCCCGTTTCGTCGGTGACCGCACTCATGTGCGCCCCGCCATCAGGCGGCGAAGTGCCGCGGCGTCTGCGGCGACGACGCCATGCTCGGTGATCAAGCCGCTGACCAGCCGCGCCGGCGTGACGTCGAACGCCGGGTTGGCGGCTGCCGTGCCCGCCGGCGTCAGCTGGACTTCGACGACCCGGCCGTCGGCGGCCAGCCCGCTCAAATGGGTGACTTCGCGCGCCGGGCGCTGTTCGATCGGCGCATCGCGCAGGCCATCGGCGAGCGTCAGGTCGAGTGTCGAGGTCGGCATCGCGACGTAGAAAGGCACGCCGTTGTCGTGCGCC
>JAUSQH010000615.1 GCA_030652895.1 Alphaproteobacteria bacterium | reverse complement strand
GCATGCAGCCCGGCGTGGTTTACACCACCTTCCATCATCCGGAATCAGCGGCCAATGTCATCACCACGGAATATTCCGACTGGGCGACCAATTGCCCCGAGTATAAAGTGACCGCGGTCGAGGTGCGCCCCAGTAACGCCTGGTCGCAATGGCAAACCGAGGCGGAAGCGTTCCGCAACCGCTCCCATCGCATTGTTCCGGCTGCGGAGTAAATCAAACAGATGCCATGGGTAAGCTGAGCGAACAATCTGCATTTGCCGGGGCGCCGGTTGCCCGCCTGCACCATGGCGTCAGCAGCAGTTTCGCAGATCAGCTTGCGGTCGAAACCCCCATTGCCTTTGTCTATAATTGCGAACCCTATGCCGTGATGATGGCAAGCCCCCGCGATCTGGAGGATTTTGCTTACGGTTTTTCCATCGCCGAAGGGATCGTACAAAATGCCGGTGAGATAATGGCTGTCGACCAGACCCCAAAGGGAGCGGGCATCAGCCTGGGGATCGAAATACCGCCGGATCGCGCCGGCCTTTTACTGGAACGCTCACGCAATTTGGCCGGGCGCACCGGCTGCGGCATTTGCGGGATTACCGATTTGGAGCAGGTGATGCGCACCCTGCCCCATTTACCGGGCAGTCCGCCGGTCAGGGCTTCGGCCATCGACAAGGCCGTCACTGCCCTTCCCGCATATCAGACGTTCAACAAACAGACCGGCGCGGTACATGCGGCGGGTTACGCCAATTCAGATGGCGAGTTGCTGCTGGTACGCGAAGATGTGGGCCGCCACAATGCGCTGGATAAATTGATTGGCGCGATTATCTGCGCCGGGCTTTCACCTGTTGACGGCATGGTGGTTATCACCAGCCGGTGCAGCATGGAAATGGCTCAAAAAACCATTACCCTGGGCTGCCCCGTGCTGGTGGCGGTTTCCGCACCAACGTCCCTTGCCGTGCAGATCGCGAAGGATTGCGGCCTGACCGTTGCGGCCTTTGCCCGCGGCGACGGGTTTAATCTGTACACACATCCCGAACGGATTATTTAATTATGGAGATCGAACGTCTTGTCTACATGGCCAACCAGATTGCGGGGTACTTCAAAGCCTATCCGGAAGAAGAAGCCATTACCGGAGTTGAAGACCACCTGCGGCAATTCTGGGATCCGCGCATGCGTGCGCAATTGATAAAACACCTGGAAACGGATGGTTCTGGGCTTGTGGCAATCGCATTGGCTGCGGCGAAGCGATTGCAACAAAAGGCCGCCGCCGCGTCCTAAAGAAGTTCACTCACATACGGAGGCAGCGCAAAGGCGCCTTTGTGAACTTCCGGGGTGTAATAGCGGCTGTTGAGCGTCAGCGGCGTAAAGCGCGCCTCCAGAGTTTCCACTGTTACCTTGCGCAGATCGGGGTTGTCGGTGGCCCACCCCATCGCCATCGCGCCCCCTACATAGGTCGGAATAGTAGCCAGATAACAGCTTACATCCGCGAAAAAATTCCGCATATGGGCTGCGGAACTGCGCAGCTCGGCAGCCTGCATGAACGGTACGCCATTTTGGGTAACCAGAACCCCGCCAGCATTAAGCCGGTCCTTGCAACGTTTATAAAATTCACGCGTGAACAGGATTTCGCCGGGCCCTTCGGGGTCCGTCGAATCCACAATAACCACATCATATTTATCGGGGCTCTCGCCAACAAAGGCATAGCCATCACCAATGATAAGATCCGTACGCGGATCTTCAAACGCATCCTTGCAGATTTCACTCAAATAGCGCTTGGAAAACTCAACGACGCCTGCATCGATTTCCACCATCGTGGCTTTTTCGATACCGGGATGCTTCAACACCTCTTCCAGAATCCCCCCATCACCGCCGCCAATAATCAGCACACGGCGAACGGCCCCATGCGCCAGAATCGGCACATGGGTCATCATTTCGTGATAGATGAACTCGTCTTTTTCCGTCGTCTGCGTAACATCATCCAGAGTCAGGATTTTCCCCAGGCGCGGATGTTCCAGCAGACGCATCTTCTGGTGCTCGGTGCTGCTTTCATACAGCACCTTGTCGATTTTGTAGCGTGTCCGAAAGTCTGGATACAGACCTTCTTCGTGCCACTCCGTCACAGACCGCGTCCCCGGGGCCGCTCCTCAACCTCGACCTTGCCAGGCTGAAATGCCCTGCGAAGCACGTCAATCGCCTTGTGCGGTTCGGCCGCACCACACATGAACACGTCAAGCGCCGCATAGCCATATTCCGGCCAGGTGTGAATGCTGATATGCGATTCCGCCAATACCGCAACACCCGACACGCCCCCATTGGGGGTGAAATGATGCAGGTGAATGTGCAGCAACGTGGCCCCCGCTGCCGTGACGCAATCGCGCATCGCCTGATCAATGTGCGCAATGTCATCAAGATGACTGGCGTCCTTGAGGTCGATGAGGAGATGCATACCCGCATAGCGCTCGCCTTCGCGCTCTATCAGGAAATCCTTGCGTTCGTCGGTTTTATCAATGCTGGGCACAACCTCCAAGCGTTCAACCGAATGGCTGGCGGCATGAGTGCGTTTTGAGTTTGGGTGAAGGTCAAAGCCTTCCTTTTTAAGAGCGATAACGGATGACATGACACGTCCTCCCATACAGGCAAGAAGAGTGAGTATAAACCACAGCAAAAGGACGCTTGCCGTGAAACCAATTCAATAATTTGAAGGAAATTTACGGTTTAACAGCCATTACCGCCGGGCATCCCATACTCAGATAAATCTGAAGGTGCCTGCTGGTATACCGCTCAGCCTCATGATCGATGAGGAAGTTTATGTGTTCCTGATTAGGACGCACATCGCGCGCGAACACGCTCAGCAGTCCCTTAAGACAGCTGGCGAGCAAACTCCGCACAGTTTTCGGCTGAAGGCCAACGCCTTCCTTTTTGAGAGCGAGTGAAACACTCATCGCATATTCTCCCAAATAGGTAAGAGTGGGTATTAATCACAATAAGAGGTGCTTATTATGATGCTCTAACTTCGTTTTCAAGCAAAATTTGGCTTATGCCGCATTCTTCTCTTAGTATTTCTCTGTGAACCTCACCGCCTCTGGCCAAAGCCAAAAAAGCCGCATCCGGTTTCACACATAAAGAGATCGGCCTCCGAACCCAACAGAAAATTTCTGCCTGACCAAGAGGCTAATCCCTTAATATTGAAAATCAATGAACGCTATATTTAACTAAAGCGCAAGCTAAAACCCGCCGTTAACGGGATATTTCTCCACAGGACGAACAATTTAACAAGATAAGCAGCCATATGATATCTACAAGGGCACCGTGAATACAATTTTATCCATGTTGTTTTGAGTTTCGTCCATGTCCTGATCAATGTTTGTGCGGCTCTTCGGCAGACTGACCGTAACCGTTGTTCCAACATGCTCGGTGCTGGCCAGTACTAGTTTCCCGCCATGCAACCGCACCAGGGATCTGGTGATTGAAAGGCCAAGGCCGGTGCCAGTTTGTCTGCTCGTCATGGGATCGCCTGCCTGCACAAATGGTTCAGCGATCGTCTCCAGCATGTCAGCCGGAATCCCACGCCCCTGATCGGAGACTTCAAGAACGACGCCGCCATCGTCAGTATTTATGAAGGCTGCCAGCCGGACGTTTTTTCCCCCGGGGGTAAATTTCAATGCGTTTGAGAATATATTCAGCAATATCTGACGCATGGAACGCAAGTCGGCGCGAAATTCTGGCATGTCTTCCGCAACCGAAATGCTGATATCGACACCGCTAGCAATGATCTGCGGCTCAGTCATGTTAAGCACCCAGTCAAATAGATCCTGCGCAGTCAACCATTCCTCACGTAGTTCGTGCTTGCCGGCCTCGATACGTGACAAATCAAGCATGTCATTGATCAGATTAAGTAAATACTGGCCACTATCGTGAATATCGTCGGTATAGGACAGATAGCGCGCATCGCCAATTGGCCCGAACATCTGCTGGCGCATAATATCGGAAAAGCCAATTATGGCGTTCAGCGGTGTACGCAGTTCATGGCTCATACTGGCCAGGAATTGCGATTTAGCACGATTGGCCTGGTCTGCATCCTCCTTTGCGGTATGCAATGCCAGTTCGGCCCGTTTGCGATCAGATACATCTCCTACGGTCGTCACCACCCGTAACCAGTCATGGCGATGTTCCGGGACTATGGCGGACCTGACCCGCGTATAAACCGGGCCACCGCGCCGCCGCCGAACGGCCGTCTCGTTCAGATAATTACCCGAATCACTCCCGGCAAAACTGACAATCCAAAGCCGGTAATTTCGTAATTCTTCTGATGTAAGCCGGTCCGGCAATAAATGCTCCTCCAACTCGTCTGGTCCCTGGGCCCGGTACAGGTCCAAGGTGGCGGTATTTACCCGGGTTATGTGAATTCCCCCTATAAGGCTTTTCAGGACATCCGGATGCTCGATCAGGTGGCGATTGAGGTCACGCACCCCGCTTTCCGTCAGTTGATTTATCTTCCGGCGGGTCTGTGACCAGTCCTGCTCTATAATCGAGATCGGCGCCGTTTCAAACAGGCTCTCAAACAGTTTCTCCGTATCTGTCAGCGCTTGCTCGCCCGCGCGCCGGTGGCGGATCAGGGCATCGGCGACAAGATAACTGTACAGCATCACGAAAATGATCGCGAGCGGGAGCAGTGCATCACGCAGATCCCCCGTGGCGCGATTCGGGGGCAGCAGATTGTCTTCACCCAATACCCACAAACCGGCTAGGCACAATAGCACTGCAACGATGGAAAGCACTACCCGGCGCCGGTCGCCGGACAGCATGTTCTCCAACGGAACGATGCAAAGACCGATTACCATCGGGGACGTAACGCCACCGGAATAGGCGGCGCCAAAACTGATGAAGACCAACAGGGTGAAAGTCAGTATATCGCGCCCCATCTTGACATTACCCGTCAAACGCAACAGCAGCCACTGTCCGATAGGAAGCAAAAACCAGGCGGTAAATAAGCCGACATCAAAAGAGTCAAAACTGGGCTTGAGAAATAGGGTGCTTATCGCCGCCACCGGCATAAACAAAAAGGGCACAGCCAGCGAGACAATTAATTCCAGATGCGTCCGGCGTAGCAAAGGATCCGCCCGAGCCTCCGGCGACAACAGTAAATTCACCATTCTCTCATTTGCCCCCGTTCCCAAAACGAGCATTCCACGTCAAGAAATCATTCGACCGTTTCTTTGGTGAACTGATTGGCGAAATCCGCCAATCTACCCGCCTGAATGGCGGCGCCAACGCGGCGCATCAGATCCTGATAATAAGCAAGATTATGCCAAGTTAGCAGCATAGACCCTAATATTTCTTTAGATTTTACGAGATGGTGCAGATAGGCGCGGCTATAATCGCGGCTGGCGGGGCAGTCCAAAGCGCAATCCAGTGGGCGCAAATCCTCCGCATGACAGGCATTCCGCATATTCAGCACCCCTTCACTGGTAAATGCCTGGCCGGTACGCCCGCTTCGGGTGGGTAATACGCAATCGAACATATCGACGCCGCGTAATACTGCACCCACAATATCCGACGGTTTGCCGACCCCCATAAGATACCGCGGACGGTCAGCCGGTAAATACGGCGTAGTCCGTTCCACAGTCGCAAACATGCTCTCCTGGCCTTCTCCCACCGCGAGACCGCCAATAGCGTACCCATCAAACCCTATCTCGCACAAGGCTTTAGCAGAGCTTTCTCGAAGTTTAGGATAGACACCGCCCTGAACGATGCCAAACAGCGCATGTCCCTTTTCCGCAGATTGGGCCCTTGCAAAAGCCGCCTTTGAACGCTCTGCCCAACGCATGGACAGATGCATGGATTTTTCAGCTTGCTCAAACGTAGCCGGAAAGGGCGTACATTCGTCCAGCACCATAATGATATCCGAACCCAGCAGTAATTGCACTTCCATGCTGCGTTCCGGTGTCAGCAAATGCTTTGATCCATCAATATGGGACCGGAATGTCACCCCCTGCTCGTCGATCTTGCGCAACTGCGATAGCGACATCACCTGATAGCCGCCCGAATCCGTCAAAATCGGATGCGGCCAATTCATGAAACGATGCAAGCCTCCCAATCTGGCAACCCGCTCTGCCCCGGGACGCAACATCAGATGGTAGGTATTTCCCAGCACAATATCCGCGCCCAGCTCTCGGACCGTGCCGGGCAACATGGCTTTGACGGTGCCTGCGGTGCCAACCGGCATAAAGGCAGGGGTCCGGATTTCGCCACGCGGCGTTTCAATAACGCCAGTACGGGCCGCACCGTCCCGAGCGGTCACAGCAAAGGAAAAATGGGGACTGTTCGTCATTGTGGCGCTCTAAACAGCAGGCTGCCATCCCCATAGGAATAAAATCGATATTTTTCCTGAATGGCATGCTGATATGCCGCCTGCATGACCTCCAGCCCGCAAAACGCCGATACCAGCATGAACAAAGTGGATTTCGGCAGATGGAAATTTGTGATCAGAGCGTCCACAGTCTTGAACCTGTATCCAGGCGTGATGAAAATACGCGTTTCTCCCGCCCATGGGCCAATTGTTCCGTCGGCCCCCGATGCGCTTTCCAGCAGACGCAGCGCTGTCGTTCCGACAGCCACCACGCGCCCGCCAGCATCAATGACGGCGTTGATCATCTGTGCCGCTTCAACAGAAATACTACCCCACTCAGCATGCATATGGTGCTTGTCCGTGTCATCCGCCTTCACGGGCATAAAGGTTCCCGCCCCAACATGTAACGTGACAAAACAACATTTTACACCGCTGTCCTCAATCGATTTAAGAAGTTTCTCGGTAAAATGCAGGGACGCCGTGGGTGCAGCCACCGATCCGTCGACTTTTGCGAACAGCGCCTGATAATCCTGGACGTCCTGGGCGTCCGCGGGCCGTTTTGACCCAATATAGGGCGGCAACGGCATATCCCCATGTTCGGCGATTGCGGCATCTAACGCGGCGGCAGAAAGATTAAATCGAAGCATCACATCACCTTCAACGTGCACCTCTACAATCCTTGCCGAAAAATTTTGCGAAAACACAATTTCGTCATTCGTACGCAGGCGCCGCAATGGCCTTGCGAAAGCCAGCCAGCCATCCGGACTGATACGTTTGTGCAGATTAATATGAATACGCGCCTCGTTACCTTCGGCCCGCCGCCGAACTCCGCTCAGCGCCGCAGGAATGACTTTGGTATTATTGAACACCAACAGATCGCCAGCCTGAAGCAATTCCGGCAGCTCCCGCATCTGGCGATCTTCAAGTCCGCCATCACGAACTACCATACAACGCGCCGCATCGCGCGGCGCGACGGGGCGCAGCGCGATCAGCTCTTCCGGTAAACTGAAATCAAATTGCCCTACACGCATGTGACGGCGCTTTTGACAATGCTGGAAACTCTATTTCTTAACGTCGGCGGCAACCTGCATCTTCACAATTTTATCGGGATCGCTGACCTGGCCATTATTGGCCTCATCGCCACGCTTAATGGCGTCGACATGTTCCATGCCGGAAATCACACGGCCGAAAGCCGTATATTGGCCATCCAGAAACGGCGCCGCGGTGAAGCAGATAAAGAATTGACTGTTTGCGCTATCCGGGTCGGCCGAACGGGCCATCGACAATGTACCGCGCACATGTTTGGTTTTGTTGAATTCGGCCTTCAAATCCGGCAGATCCGAGCCGCCCATTCCGGTTCCGGTAGGATCGCCGGTTTGCGCCATAAAGCCATCAATCACCCGGTGAAATACGATGCCATCGTAAAAGCCCTGTCGCGCCAGCGTCTTGATCCGTTGTACATGGCCAGGGGCAACTTCGGGATATAATTCAATCACTACACGGCCATCTTTCAAGTCAAGATAGAGCGTGTCCTCGGGGCTGGCCGCCATGCTGGCCGCGCCCGTAAAAACACCAAACACGGCAGAAAGAATTGCAGTAATTATCAATTTTTTCATAAGCTTACCTGGATAAGTTAATAATACTCATTAAATTTAATCGGCGGCAATGCGCATGCTGATAATCTTGTCCGGCTCCTTGACCGAACCATTGTCCAGCTTGTTGCCTTTTTTGATCGCGTCGACAAATTCCATGCCTTCTACCACCTGGCCCCATACCGTATATTGGCCGTTCAGAAACTCGGAATCATCGAAACAGATAAAGAACTGGCTGTTGGCGCTATTTGGGCTGCTGGACCGCGCCATGGATGCGGTGCCACGTACGTGCGGGGTCGCGCTGAATTCAGCCTTGATATTGGGCAGTTTCGAGCCGCCCATGCCGGTTCCCGTCGGATCGCCTGTTTGCGCCATGAAGCCTTCGATCACGCGGTGAAATACGATTCCGTCGTAAAACCCCTCTCGCACCAAAGTCTTGATTTGCGCCACGTGATCAGGCGCCACATCCGGCAGCAGCTCAATGACCACCAAACCATCTTTAAGTTCCAGGTGAAGGGTGTTTTCCGGTTCCAGCGCCATGGCGGTCCTCTATATTTTCAGGTTAAGGGTAAGCGCCGCTATCAGCGCGAAAAGCGTTTCAAAAGCTTGCCGGCGACCGCCGGTGTGGTAAAGCTGTCAACATTGCCGCCCAAACGGGCAATTTCACGGATCAGCTTTGAAGCAATGGCCTGATTATTGGCCTCAGCCATCAAAAATACTGTTTCGACTTTGGCGCTCAGACGCGCGTTCATACCCGCCATCTGGAACTCATAATCGAAATCCGACACCCCACGAAGGCCGCGGACAATAACCGATGCCCCAACTTCAGTCGCAAACTGCGTCACCAGATTCTTGAACGGCACGATTTCGATTTCCCCGATCCCATCGCCTGTGAGCCGGTCCGTCTCCTCGCGCATCATCGCTACGCGCTCATCGAGAGTAAAAAGCGGCCCCTTATCCTCATTGATCGCCACTGCGATAACAAGCTTATCAAGCAAGCGCGCACTGCGCCGAATGATGTCAATATGGCCGTTGTGGATCGGGTCGAATGTACCCGGATAAACTCCAATGCGCTGCATGCTCTTTCTTCCCCGGCCCAACTTGAACTGCGGTTTTCTTATCGTTCTGTGAAGAGGTGTTTTAGCAATTTTGGGGCCTAAGCGCTATCATTATTCCCGTCTTCTGCTTCCTCATCCCCATTCAGCGCCTCATCTCCGGTGTCCACCAGATGCGCAACGCCTACAACCCTTTCCCCCTCCGCCGTACGCAACATTGTCACCCCCTGGGTCATCCGGCCGGCAATGCGAATATCATTGACCGGAAGGCGGATCAACTGGCCGCCGTCAGTAACCAGCATGACCTCGTCGTCGTCCGTTACCGGAAAAGCTGCAACGAGGGGCCCATTTCGTACAGACATTGACATGGCCCAAATACCCTTCCCGCCGCGCCGCGATATCCGATATTCGTAGGCCGAAGTACGTTTACCAAATCCGTTCTCGCTGACCGTAAGAACGAACTGTTCAAAAGCCCCCATATCGCCATAGCGTTCGGTGCTTAGCTGGGCTTCGTCCATCTCCCCGAGATCACCGTCTTCCTCTTCCCCGGGCGCTGAACTGACATCGGACTCTTCATCGGCGCCGTCCGCATCAATAGAACGGCGAATGACGGCAGCCTGACGCAGATAGGAGCGGTTCTCCGCAGGCGTGGAATCCACATGCCCCAATATGGATAATGAAATAACCCGGTCATCGCCTTCCAGCCGGATCCCCCGCACACCAACGGAATCACGGCCACGGAACAATCGCACCTCCCCTATGGGAAAGCGCACCGCTTTGCCGCTGCTGGTGGTAAGCAGCACGTCATGCTGTTCCGTGCATATCGCCACGCCAACAATCTCATCGCCTGGATCAAGCTTCATGGCGATTTTACCATTGGCCTTGACGCTGGCGAAATCGGCCAAATCATTGCGCCGGACATTACCGCTTGACGTCGCGAACATGACGTTAAGATTTACCCAGCATGCCTCATCAACAGGCAGCGGCATGATCGTGTGGATTGTTTCGTCCTCAGCAAGCGGCAACAAATTGATCATCGGCTTGCCGCGCGCTTGCGGCGTCGCCAGCGGCAATCGCCAAACTTTAAGCTTGTAGACCAACCCCTTGGAAGAAAAGAATAATACGGGCGCATGGGTATTAGCCACAAACAGCCGCGTGACGAAATCTTCTTCACGCGTGGACATGCCGGTGCGGCCCTTGCCGCCACGCCGCTGGGCACGATAGGTGGATAACGGCACCCGCTTGATATATCCCTTGTGGGTAACCGTCACCACCATGTCCTCGCTGGTGATCAGGTCTTCGTCGTCGATGTCGTCGGGCGCCTCCACGATCTGTGACCGGCGCGGAGTCGCGAATTCATCCCGCATCGAAGTCAGTTCTTCCCGGATGATAGACATCACACGCTCCCGCGAGCGCAAAATCGCCAGATAATCCTCGATCTTGGCGCCCAGCCCCTTTAATTCTTCGCCAATTTCTTCACGTCCAAGCGCCGTAAGCCGGGCTAGGCGTAACTCCAGAATTGCGCGCGCCTGCGCCTCGCTCAACCGGTACGTACCGGTATCGGATACTTTGTGGCGCGGATCAGCGACCAGCATCACCAGCGGCCCGACATCACCGGCGGGCCACTCCACCGCCATCAACCCCTCGCGGGCGCTGGCCGGACTGGGCGCGCGACGGATCAGGGCAATCACTTCATCGATATTAGCGACGGCAATGGCCAACCCCACCAGCACATGGGCCCGGTCACGGGCCTGTCCCAGGTCATGGCGCGTACGCCGCGTGATTACCGTCTCGCGAAAATCCACAAACACCGCGATAAACTGTCGGATATTCATCAGTTCCGGCCGGTCGCCGACCAGCGCCAGCATATTGGCGCCAAAACTCGTCTGCAGTGCGGTGTGCCGGTACAGCTGGTTCAGCACCACATCCGCCATGGCGTCGTGGCGCACTTCGATCACTACCCGCATACCGGTACGGTCGGACTCATCACGCATTTCGGAAATGCCTTCGACGCGTTTTTCCCGCACAAGTTCGGCAATCCGTTCAATCAGCGTCGCCTTATTCACCTGATAGGGAAGCTCGGTAATTATCAGCGCCTCCCGGTCTTTGCGCAGTGGCTCGACATGGACCTTGCCGCGCATCACTACGGACCCGCGCCCGGTCTGATAGGCCGAGCGAATACCGCCCTGCCCCATGATCAGCCCGCCGGTCGGAAAATCAGGCCCCGGGATTATTTCAAGCAATTGGGTAATGGTAATTTCCGGCGTGTCGATATAGGCAAGGCAGCCATCTATCACCTCGCCCAGATTATGCGGTGGAATATTCGTAGCCATGCCCACGGCAATACCACCTGCACCGTTGACCAGCAGATTGGGAAAGCGCGCAGGCAGCACAACCGGTTCGCGTTCGGAGCCGTCATAGTTAGGCCGGAAATTAACCGTGTCCTTATCCAGATCCTCCAGCAGCGCATGGGCGGGTTTCGCCATACGCACTTCGGTATAGCGCATTGCCGCCGGTGGGTCGCCATCTACAGAGCCAAAATTACCCTGCCCATCGATCAGCGGCAGGCGCATGGAAAATTGCTGCACCATGCGCACAAGGGCGTCGTAAATCGACTGGTCGCCATGCGGGTGATATTTACCAATCACGTCACCGACCACGCGGGCGGATTTGCGGTACGGACGGTTCCAGTCATATTTGTTCTCGTTCATCGAGTACAAAATGCGACGATGC
>JAUSQH010000614.1 GCA_030652895.1 Alphaproteobacteria bacterium | reverse complement strand
TCATGCCATCGTGGCGATCGTATTGCGGAACCGGGCGAGCGCAAGGCCGAACAGGGCAGCGCCGATCCCGGCGATGGCGAGGAATTGCGGCCACACACCGTCGAGACCTGCGGCGCGATAAAGGATCGCCTGGGCCAACATGACAAAATGTGTGTTGGGTGCGGCCAGCATGAGATACTGCACGGCCTCCGGCATGCTGTCGCGCGGCGTTGCGCCACCGGAAAGCATCTGTAAGGGTATCGTCACACCGAACCGTGAGCGACAGCCTACGGCGCGAGCCTGGAATGCATCGAGATCGTGGCGTCGAAGACCAGCGCGTTGCCGATCAAGCCTCGCGTCCGATGAAATTCAAGTGCGGCCGGCAACGTAGACAGTTACGGAGGCGTAAACCCAGCCCGCGCAAGGCGGAAATTATTGGTAGAACGCAACTCAAGCGTTTACCGATCAAGATTCATTTCTGGGCAACTATGGTCAACTAGTTCGATTAATTTCGGCTGGGAGTGCGTATCAGTGCGCCGGAAAATTTCGCGCAAATGCCATCGCGCCGTTTCGATTGTCTGCCCCACCTTTTCCGCTGTCTGTTTCAAGGAAAATCCCTGTACTAGAAATGATGTTATTTGAGCTTGGCGAGGCGAAAGACCGAAGAGTCTTGCTAGCTCGTCCGGAGAGATTATTCGTCCTTCCGGCTCTGTTTGAGGAGGCGTTTCCAAGAGCCGCGGAAACCCCTCCAGAGAAAAGCCATCTGCGAACTTCACTTTAAAAAAGCGGCCGGGATTGTCGCGGCGAATAATCAATCGGCGACTCGGGGCAGGCGGGTTCGTTCCTGCGACAGCAACCGTAATGCCCTCGATCGATCTTCGCAGGATCTGAGTCATCCTCATTCGAGCATCAAGTACACCAGGCTCATTGTTTTGCTCGACAGCATTTCGGAAGGCCAAGAGCGCCGCCGAGAACTCCGAACACCGTGGGGACAGGTTTAAAGTATCAAAAAAGGCATCCTCGAAATCTTGATAGGTCCATGCGAAACGCGGGCATTTCCCCTGGCCGGACAGCACCTCGCTGCAAATTAAACTTTTATTATTGTTGCTATAGAATTTCATGGTCTGGGAACAATAGAAACACGAAGCAACACCAAAAAACAAATTAGTGATGACTTTGCCCCTCCGGCCACTTCGGTTTGCCAGTTTTTCTCGCAGAGCTACTTGCGCCGCTTCGAAGGTTTTAGCGTCAATTACAGCTGGATAGTAGTTTGGCACCGGCTCACCAACGATCACTTTTTTCCCTTCAATCCTTCGCCTCTTTTGATATTCGCCGATCGTAGCGCGATTGGTAAGCATGTTAAGAATGGTTGACTTGTCCCACTTTTTCGAGCTGCCAAACCCGGGGACTCCTTTCTTGTTCAATAACTTTGCAATGGAATACGCGCCAAAGCCGTCGATGCTAAATTGAAAAATTTGTCGTACAATTTCCGCTCGATCCGAATGACAGACGAATGAAGTACGATCAAGCGAAAGTCCGAGCCAACTAGGGGCGTTCGTGATTCTTTTAATCATCGTAACTTCCTGCTTTCTCAGGCTCTAGGACCTTCCGGGAAGGATGGCCGGATGAATTTACTTTTGCCATTGAGTTATAGCCGATGCCGGGTGGGACGGGTGCAATTATAGAAGCATGTCATGCAGCGATACCACGCAGTCATCGGCTCTTGCGCAATGAGGATGATGGACGAGTTCGTTTTTAAGGGAGGCAACGCCTCGATGGCGCATTATCAGACCATTCGGATTTGCGGCTCATTGAAACCTGGACGCCGCGGAGCGCCCCGCGTACTTCAGTCTCGTGATGGTCCTGATATTGGCAACGAGATCATGAGCAGTGGATGGCTGGCAATCGGGGAGGGGCGAGCGAGGCATAATATGCCGAGAGACCCCGAGCACATCGCGCAGGACCGTCGCGGGCCCACGCCAGCGTCGCTTTCGCGCCGCCACCTTCAATTTCGGCGGAATCCGCGTTGTTACTCCAGCGCGCAGAACTGAATGCCCTAAATAGACTGCGTGCTGCTAATAGGTGTCCGCAAACAATGAGATTTGTCTTCTTCAATCGACCGTACATGTTTTCGCACGCCGTCCGGAGATTCTCCGACTAAATTCATTGGCACTATAGCGCGAAAAAGTCATGGCTTACGAATCGAACTTCCTCCGACTCCCCTTTGGGAGCGGTGATTCTGGTTCATCCAAAGGCATTGCCGGCGGGATCCAAGCGGTCCGACCGCTGCTGCTCTATAAGCTTTCATCGGCGTCCAGTGATTTTTTCTGTGGATTGTCAGACGTTTGCCTGACAGCGGGGCGCTGCAGCATCGTGATAATATTGCAACAAGTGCTCTCTAAATGAGCGGTGAAGCTCAAAAGCATGAGCTCTTTTCTTGCATGATCGGAACTCTTCGGGTTTGATGATTTTGCGACGGAGGGGGGCATCCCGAGGTCGTCCCGTTAGGTGGTTCGCTTAAGTCCCTCGCGTTGAGCGGGAGTGTCCGAAGGCGCGAAGCGACTAAGCGGGTTTTAAGGGACAAGGGAACCAACCTTAGGGTGTTTCACCCAGCGGATCCGGAACCTTCCCTACAGAGCAACTTGGAGGTTAACATGAAGATGGTTAAGAGCCTTATCCTCGGCTCAGCGGCGGGTCTCGTCGCCATGAGTGGGGCACAGGCAGCTGATCTTCCCGTCAAGGCCAAAGCGGTCGAGTACGTGAGGATCTGCTCCCTGTATGGTGCTGGCTTCTGGTATATCCCGGGCACCGACACTTGCATGAAGATCGGTGGTTACCTGCGCGTAGACACCACGTTCAACGGTGGCGTGTACAACGCTCCGGCATGGAACGGTGATCTCGGCCAGCACAACCGCTATGCCGATAACATCAACTCTCGTTCCCGTATGGCGCTGACGGTTGATACCCGCACTGCCACCGAATACGGCGTTGTCCGTACCTTCGCCCAGGGCGACTTCCAGTTCAACAACTTCGGAACCACCAACCCGGCCACCCTAACCGGCCCGACCAATTCGAACCTGCTGAACGGCCCCGGCGGCGGCTACGTTGCGGTTGAAATGGTGTTCATCCAGTTCGCTGGTTTCACCTTCGGTAAGTCGGCTTCGGCCTTCGCGACGCCTTGGCATGGTTATCCGGGCAACACCTCGTCATTCCTGATGGGCGGCCATGACACCGTCACCGGCGTCAACAACATCCAGTATACCGCTCAGTTCGGCAACGGCGTATCGGGTACCATCGGTCTCGATGATCCGACGCAGTTCCACCGTACCTCCATCGGTAACCTGACCACCGTCAATGCGTTTGGTGCGGGTACCCAGGGCTACGCTGGCTTCATGGCGCCGGAAATCGTCGGTAACATCAAGATCGATCAGGCTTGGGGTCTGTTCCAGCTTTCGGGCGCGTTGCACGAAAATCGGGCGGCCTATAACCTGCCCAGCGGTACAGCTGGCGCTGAGGTCTTTGGTCACCCGGAAACCAAGTGGGGCGGTTCGGTGATGGCTGCGTTGCAGATCAAGAACCTGCCAACGGGTGCCGGAGACGACATCAAGTTGGACGCGACTTGGTCGAAGGGCAAAACCAAAGACGTGATTTCCACCAGCGGCGGTTCGCCGAGCTTCCTGATGTACGGTGACACCGGCCTCGGTGGCGCTTACCAGAGCATCGGGTTCGGTGCGACCACGGATGCCGTGTTCCTTCCGGTGACTGCCGGCGGCGACAGCACGCTTCATCTGACGGAAGCTTGGGGTGTGCGCGGTGCGTTCAACCACAACTGGGATCCGTACTGGTCGACCAGCGTCTACGGTGCCTACACCGCGGTTCGTTATAGCGACGAGGCGGCCGGCATCATCTGCGCCCGGATCGCTATCGTTCCGGTCGCCGGCTCTACCTGCAACCCGGACTTCAATACCGCTCAACTCGGTGCTATAACCCGCTGGACGCCTGTCAAGAACCTCACGTTCTCGGCGGAAGTCATGTGGTTCCACCTCGACCAGAAGTTCACTGGGGCTGCCTTGTTTGCCGCCAATGGTCCGAAGCCAGCCGCTGTCTACGAGTTCAAGGACCAAGACACTGTTTCGCTGCAGGTTCGCGCTCAGCGCAACTTCTGAACCCGATCGTCTGAGACCTGTCTAAAAGAGCCCCCGGCAGGAAACTGCTGGGGGTTTTCATTAGTTTCCAATCAAGAACTTCGGTTCGAGTTGGAAATCTTTGCTACGCGAGCATATCCATTGATTGAAACGCGCTCTCGATTTGCGTCTAGCGATATGGCAAAGGCGCTTCAGGCGGCTTTCAGAACCAGCGATCAGCGTCTCATCTGCTGTGCGGTAGATGTTGCTATACACCGATATGGGATAACGAACGTCGCTAGGGATGCGAAGATTGACCGCACTAGCCTTCACCGGGCGTTCCGCAAGATGAATGGGCCTGCCTTAAGCACAATGCTCAAAGTGTTATGTACTTTGGGTTTCCGCCTGATCATAGTTCCCAAGACAAGTTCGGTTGATCAATCATCATCTTAACACCACGTTGCCCCTTAAGAAGGCCCGGACTACTGCGCGAGTTCTCACCGAAGCTTTCCAAAGCTGCCGTCTCGATGCTGCAACCACAGCCCTTTCGCTGGCTTTACGCGGGCAAGCGAATGTTTCGGAGATTGGGCGCAGAACAATTAGCTCGCGGGAGAGCCTATACAAGGCGTTTTCGCCTCCTCGGGACCCCCGGTTTTTCACCGTCCTCTCGTTTGTCAGCGCATTGGACCTGTGTTTTGACGTTGCCCGACGACACTGATAATTGCGCGCTTAGAACGCGACCCAATTAGCCCGTGCGAAATGAGCAATTGCGGCGCGAAAATCAGGATTGTCGCTGTGTTCGCATTGCGCCGCCTGAAATGTTCCTGAATGCTGGGCGGTTGCCTCACGTAATTTGCTCCCCGGTGGGATGGGACTGCGGGGGCGATAATGAGGCAACTGAGCATGGCTACTCGAAGAGAGCTGACGGCCGCTGTGGGGGAACGCTACAGAGGGTCGGGCCGCGCGGAGAAGGCGCGAATTCTCGACGAGTTTGTGGTTGTAACGGGCTTCCATCGAAAGCATGCGATGCGCCTGCTCCGAGGCGATATCGGGCAATCCTCGGTTCGGCGTACCCGTCGCCGGATTTACGAGGAAGCTGAACGAAATGCGCTGGTAGTTCTTTGGGAGGCGTCGGACCGGATTTGCGGCAAGAGACTGAAAGCGCTGCTGCCGCTCCTGATCGAGTCGATGGAACGGAACGGCCACATTGACCTGGCCCCAGAAATCCGCGCGAAGCTGCTGGTGATGAGTAAGCGTCGTTTTCAGGCCACGGCTCTGAGGTCTTGAGGTCGGTAGGCCCACGGAAGCAGCTGGTCGATCGTAAGCGGGGTTTTGACCGCACCTTTTCCTGACGTTTGCGATCGGCGAGTGTGACGATCTTTG
>JAUSQH010000612.1 GCA_030652895.1 Alphaproteobacteria bacterium | reverse complement strand
CGCGCGTCGGCGGTGTAGCGCGCCAGGGTCAGCCCGTCGCGATCCGCCTGCGCCATATCGCCAACCGCGTCATAGCTATAGGCATAGTTCGCACCCGACCCGCGATTGTCATTGGCGGCATTGCCCGCCTGGTCATAGGTGAAGCTGCGCGCCGCAGCGCCACTGATCTGCAACAGCCGGTTGGAGCCAAGCGCATTGGTATAGCTCTCATTTACCCCGGGCCGGCTGTGCGCGATGCGGTTGCCGCTCAGGTCATAGGCGTAACCATACGCCCCATAGACCCCGCTGGCGGCGGTCAGCCGGTTCAGATCATCATGCGCAAACGTCTGATGGCGTGCAGGGGTGATCGCGTCACTGATGGCCGTGATATTACCCGCTGAATCATAGCCGTAGCCCAGGTTCTGCACTCCGGTGGCGGCAATGCCGGTCAGCCGGTAGTCCAGATCATAAGTCTGGCTGAGCACAACGCCGTTGCCAAACGTAAGCCCGGTCAGCGGCCCGAATGGCGCGTAAGTGATGCCGGAGGCCACCACAACCATTGCGCCACCCGCATTGGTCTGGGTACTGACAGATGTTATCCGGCCCAGCGCATCGCGCATGTAATGGACGATGCGCCCGGAAGGATAGGTGAGCGTGACAAGATTATCCGCCAAATCATAGGCCCTCAGAGTCTGGTAGGACTGGCCCGCAATCACCCGCGCCTCATGCACCACATTGCCGCGCGCATCATAACTGAAGGCGGTCTCGCCGCTTTTATCGGTGATCCGGGTCAGGCGACCCACGCCCCGGTTGCCACCCGTGATATCGTCATAAAAATACTGCACGTTGTCAGCGGGGCTGGCGGCAAAACTGCGCGCCGTCGTGCGGCCCAGTGCGTCATAGGCATAGCTGGCCACCACCCCGCGCGCATCGGTTTGTTGTGTGATCAGACCGCGCGCCTCGCGCACGTAATCGGTGACGCCGCGATCCGGGCTGGTCTCGCGGATCACCTCGCCCCAGCCATTATGCACATAGGCGGTGGCGTTGCCGCGCGCATCCGTCACCGCAGCCAGATTATCCGCCGCATCATTGGCATAGGCGATTTGGGCCGATGCGGGATCGGTTTGCGATACAAGCCGGTTCAGCGCATCAAACGCAAAACCGTACAGCTTGCCGCGCGGGTCCAGCGTGCTGATGCGGCTATCCACTTTGTCATAAGCGTGGGTGGTGGTCTGCGCGCTTGCGCCCAGTTCGCGCAGCAGGCGGCCAAGTTCATCAAAGGCCTGGCTCTGTGTCGCGGTGACGGCGCTCGCCGCCGAGAGTATGTCGGTCTGGGTGCGGTTGCCCATGGCGTCATAGGTGTAGGTGATTTTCTCGTTGCTGGCGTTGCTCACGGCAATCAGGCGGCGCGCATCGTCATACGCGTAATTCAGCAGTGACCCGTCTGGCCTTGTAATACGGGTGATCTGGCCGATGGCGTCATAGACGAGGCTGGTCACCGCCTGCGCCGGGCCGGGGTCGACGGTCACACTGATCAGCCAGCCGCGTGCGTCATAAGTCAGATTACTGATGACTCCATTCGGGCCCACAATGCTCAACGGCTGGCCGCGGCCATTGACTGAACTGATCTGGGTGATGTGCCCGGCTTCGTTGGTGACCTGGGAAAGAAAACCATTGGCGTTGTAATCATAATTGATGCTGTCCGCCGCGCCCGGCAGCGGACCATCCGCCACATCCAGCAGGCCGGGGGTGAGATAGCTGAAGCTCCAGCTTCGGGTCTGGCCATTGGTACTGTAAGGAACGCTGTGCGACGTGGTGTCGGTTTCAGTGCGGCCTGTCAGCAGGCCATCGCCATTATAAGTAAACGCCGTGGTCAGGCCGGGTTCCGTGATCTGCAAGGGCAGGCGGAAGGTGGCGTGCCAGGTCGTGGTGATGGTGCGCTCCTGTGGCGTACCGAACGCTTCGGTGCGGCTGGTTTCCTGTCCGCGCGCATTGCGCACATATTTCGTGATGTTTCCCTTGCCGTCCGTTTCCTGTGAAATATAACCATTGGCGTCATAAAGAAAGCTGGTGTCAGCCCCCACGCAATTGGCGCTGGGCTGGCCCGCAACCTGTTTGATGCGCAACTGGTCCTGGAATGTTTCGAGCTGATAGATCGCCTGCTTGCCCAACGGGTTGGTGACCGTGCGGGTTTTGGCCACGTCGTCAAAGGCGATAGTTGTTCGTTCCGCTCCGCCGGCATGCTGACTGGAGATGGCGCGGCCCGTCGCATCATAGGCCCAGGTGGCGAAGCGCACGCCTTTTTCATCGGTGATGCCGGTCAGCGCAAAGGGAAAGTTTGCGTCTTCATAGTGATAGGTAACGCGAGGGTTATCACTGTCGTCGGCCGGCGTCGCATCGGGATAGATGACTCTTTCCAGCACCCAGCTCGGGTGATCAGTGATTGAAACACTTACCCCCTCAGGCAGGACGGATTGATTTTTGTAAACATAGCGATAAAGTTTGCCGTCGGCGTCTGTAACGCTGTCTGTTAGGCCCTGGGTGTTATAGGTAAAGGTGATGGAGCGGCCCAAATTGTCATTGACCGCGATGTTCTTGCCCGCCGCGTTATAGCTCAGTGTTTGCGTGTAACCGTCGCGGGTGCGAATCTCTGTTAACTGCCCGGTCCAACCGCTGGTGAAGGATCCTTTTATATTGAAGGAATAGACCACATCATCGGGCCCGGTATATTGCCAGATCGCGCCGCCCACCAGGACGACGGTCTCGTCCACGTCCTTGCGCGGCGCAACCCACGAGTTACTGCTTTTCTTCCAGTAGGCCGGTTTCATGACACCGCCACTGGACACAAATACGGCTTCACGGCCGCCCGGCAGGAGGATGTGCATTCGCAAAGGAGCTGTCGCACTGAACCCGGTGTAAAGCGCAGCCGCATCATATTCCGTACGCCAGCCCCTGCCGAAACGCCTGCTGTCAATTTTGGCGGCGTAATAGACTTGCTGCGAATTATAGCTGCGAGTCAGACCAAAGGGCTGTGACCCTTGACTCATGAAGTCAATAACCAATTGATGTTTGTTACCATTAACCAGATCAACCGGATTGCCGGTATCGTTCCTGCAGCTTTTTTTGTCACTGTCTGGGATAGGCTTGCAACCACCGCCATCTTCGGTACGCCGCTCGCCAGACGCACAATGCAGGTTGCCGTAACCCTGACGTACAAATTGGGCGCCGCTCGTGTAACCTATGCAGGTTGAAGTGCTAGGGTATCCATTAATATGGTAACCGTAATAACATTTAGATGCCGGCGGAACGCCATGCCAAAACGCATTTTGCGAGTAAAGTGCGGCTGAAATGCCGTCGGAGAAAGGCCCCGCAGAATAGCCGTTAGGCATTGTCGCCCACCAGCCAAGCCCCGATGAATCCTGAATAATTATTTCTCCCCGCCCTGGGGCAGGTAACGCCGCTATAACCCCCAACAGAAAGACGAAAACTGTGATCCGCAGTCTCGATGCGCGCGCCTGTATTTTTCCCATCCCCGCCCCCAAGGCATTTGAATCGGTAAAGGTTGTGTGTCTATTCCAAAGACTTCTTCAGGTAGAATTAAATCGCAAGGAAAATACTGTCAAGATCAGAAATAGTCAGTTTCAGCTTTTGGTGCACTGCCAGAGTGGTTGATGCGCGTCGTCCGCTTTCATTGTGTGAAACGAAATATTTTATACGAAGCTATGGGCCACTATTTTACTCCGACATCCATATCGTAGGCCGGATATCTTACTGCCCCAGATCGAGCCGCCGATAACTGAGTGCTTCGGCGATATGTAGGCGCGTGACCTGCTCCACACCCTCCATGTCCGCCAGAGTGCGCGCCATGCGGTGATAGGAAGCGCGCACCGAAAGCTTCAGGCCTTGTGTGGCTTGGGCCAGCAACCCTTTGCCAGCAGCATCCGGTTGCGCCACCCGCTGCAGCAGCTCACCGTCGGCCTCGGCATTACACAGAAACAGGCGGGTAAGCTTTTGGTTGTGACGGGGCACACGGTTCTTCATTAGGAAAATGGGTCCGTAAAGCCAGCAAACCAGTATATTCCAGCCCTGATTCAGTTCCTGGGGCATGCCCCCGAACCACCGGCATGCACAACTCTCCCGGAACGGCTGGCCGCCAGGCGACGCGAGTCAGGCTGGCCTCGAGAAAAGGCTGCCCGGAAACTCGGTGTTGATCCCTCCACCTGGGAGCTAGGTGGGCACCCATCGCCACGATACACAGGCAGCTGGTGGCGAGGTGCCTGTGCCGCTCTGAGACCGCGCTTTTAGCCGCTTGCTGATTTTCGCCTTCTTAATGGAAACTCCTCTCCCCGGCCATCGAGGCAAAATTAGAATTTTCCATATCAAAATGTTCCACACGAGGAGATCGGGTCCTAAACAGTCACGTCCGGCCCCGTTCTGCGTCCCCCAAGGCGGGGGCTGGTCACTAAGTAAGACTCTCGCCTCCTTAAAAACTTTTGCGTAGCTTCATATATTATACTATATGAGGGATATGAACCGCTTCCTTGTATTCCTGTGCGTTATTTTCTCTCTGGCGCTTGGGCCTTTGGCGCACGCAATGGAGAATGGCTCTTCCGGCGCTGGACACAATTTCACGGATCATTCCTCCTCCAAGAAGCAGGATAATGGCGGTCTTGCCTCCGCCGAGCATCATTGTATCTCCGACCGCACGCAAATCGAGACTGCTGAGGATGCCCGGCAAGAAACTTCGTCAGCCTTTGTTATTATCGGTCAAACCGATCCGGCCTCAATTACCGTAGGGCCGCTTCTAGAACCCCCCTCTCGCGCTTAATCCACTGACCACGGCTCACGCCGTGCGAAAAGTGCTGGATTGCACTTCTCGCGCGCCTGCGCCCTCTGTTTTACCGATGGATACCGTGAGGGAATTTCATGTTGCAAAAATCATTTGTGCGGCTGATATGCGCCATACTGTCAGGCAGCCCTGCCACATGGGCGCAAGAGGGCCCACAGAATCAAATCGCCATTTCTGCGGAACAGGCCAGTGCGATGGGCATAAAAACTGTTGCGCTTGCCTCGGTGACACAGGGCGCGGGCGCAGGCTATCCGGCCAGGGCCGTTATTCCGAATAACCAGCTTCGCGTGATCAGCGCGCCGCTGGAAGGCATTGTCGAGGCGGTGCTGGCCGCCGCGGGTCAGGCCGTGGAAAAAGGCCAAACCCTGGCCGAGCTGAAAAGCCCTTCACTGGTGGATGAACAGCGCCAGTTGCTGAACGCCTTAAGCGCGGCGCAGGTTGCGCGCAGCGCCCTCAATCGCGACGATGAACTGCTGAAAGAAGGCATTATCGCCAGGAGCCGTTATCAGACGACCCGCAGCGCCGCCACGCAGGCAGACGCCGATCTGGAGGAAACACGCCAGACCCTGGCGCTGTTCGGCATGCAGCCAGAAGAAATCAAGGCGCTGGAAAACAGCCAGAAAATTACCAACACCATCCGCATCGTCTCACCGCTGGATGGCTTTGTGCTGGAACAAATGGCGACAGCCGGACAGCGCGTCGCAGCCGCCGACCCCATATATAAAGTCGGCTTCCTGACGCCAATGTGGGTAGAGATACAACTGCCCGCAGCCCAGGCCGCCCGCGTGAAGATGGGCGATAAAGTCACCATACAGAATTCCGGCGCCAGCGGTCGTATCATTTCCATGGGCAAAAGCCTGGATGCCGCCACCCAGACCATCATGGTGCGCGCCGAGATCACACAGAACACCGGCGCGCTGCATCCCGAACAATTGGTGGTTGCCGCCATCGAAGTGACGGGCAGCGGGGCAAAACAGTGGCAATTGCCGCCCGCCGCCGTCGCGCGCCAGGATGGCAGACCCTATGTCTTCGTGAAAACCCCGGATGGCTTTCGCGCACAACCGGTCACCGTGGAAAATGAAAGCGCATCCGCCACCACCATCAGTGGCCCGCTCAAGGATAGTGACCTGATCGCCATAGACGGCGTATTGGCCGTCAAGGGCAAATGGCAAGGTTTGGGAGGGGGTGAATAATGCTTTCCAAACTCGTTGAATTCGCGCTGACGCAGCGCATGCTGGTGTTGCTGGCGACCGTGCTGTTAATCGCCGGCGGCACCTACGCTTTCCAGAACCTGCCCATTGACGCATTTCCCGATGTGTCGCCGGTGCAGGTCAAAGTCATCATGAAAGCCCCAGGCATGACGCCGGAAGAGGTCGAGGCGCGCATCACCACGCCCATCGAAGTCGAAATGCTTGGTATTCCGAACAAGAAAATTCTGCGCTCGGTCACCAAATACGCGCTGACTGATGTGACTATCGATTTCGAGGATGGCACCGATATTTACTGGGCGCGCA
>JAUSQH010000590.1 GCA_030652895.1 Alphaproteobacteria bacterium | reverse complement strand
CGACACGCCAGGCGCTGGATCGGGTCATCGGCTTTTTCACTGACCGGCTGAAGTAAACGACAACGAAAAACAGGGAGATACGGACATTGCGCGACGTCGCGGGAAAAGTAGCCTTTATTACAGGCGCGGCCAGTGGCATGGGGCTTGGCATGACCAAAGCCTTCACCAGGGCTGGCATGAAAGTCATGATGGCCGATATTGACGAGAAGCGCCTGCAGGCGGCGGCAGCCGACCTGAAAGCGGGGGGCGCGGATGTCGAAACTCATCGCTGTGACATAACGATTGAAGCCCAGGTCTTCGCCGCAGCCGCGGCCACCGTCAAGCGTTTTGGCAAAGTGAATGTGCTGTGCAACAACGCGGGCGTCAGTGTGGGGGGCCTAAGCGAAGAGCTTTCGCAAAAGGACTGGGATTGGGTGATCGCCGTCAACCAGACCGCAGTTGTCTATGCCATGCGCGCCTTCCTGCCGCTGATGAAAGGCAATGGCGAAAGCGGCCATGTGATGAGCACGTCCTCCATGGCCGGGCTGATTAATGCCGGGGCAGGGTGGGGCGCCTATAATGCCAGCAAGCATGCAGTCGTTGGCATGATGGAAGTGCTGTACAGCGAATTGAAAGACACACCTATCGGCGTATCGCTGCTGTGCCCCGGCGCCGTCAGCACAAATATTCTGGAAGCCGCCAAACATCGGCCCGACCATTTCGGGAAATCCGATGACCGCCCGATAGCGCTGAACCCGATTGGCGATACGCTGCAACATGGGCTGGATCCTGACGTGGTTGGCGAACTGGTGCTGTCCGCCATACTCGAAAACCAGTTCTATATCTTCACGGATCCCGGCATGGAACGCCAGATCGAACGTCTGTTCGACCGCCTCAAGCTGGGGTTCGCCTGGGCGAAGAACAACGAACATCTCAAGGCAGCCAAGCAGTCCGGCCTGGTCTGGAAAACCAAATAAGGCGAATAGGGGGCCGATGCCGCCCCCACATTCCCTTGACTTTACCGCCCGGTCTCGCCATATTCCGCCTCCTTTAGCGGTGGAGACAGTATTTTGGAGATCAAAGAAGCCCTTACCTTCGACGATGTACTCCTGAAGCCTGCCGCATCGAATGTGCTTCCGGGGCAGGCTGATCTCAGAACACGGCTGACTAAAGAGATTTCCCTCAATATTCCGCTGATTTCCGCCGCGATGGACACGGTAACCGAAGCGCGTCTGGCCATCGCCATGGCGCAGGAAGGCGGTATCGGGGTCCTACACCGCAACCTCACCCCGCATGAACAGGCCGAACATGTCCGGCAGGTCAAGAAATTCGAATCCGGCATGGTGGTTAATCCGCTGACCCTGCCGCCGACGGCGACACTGGCCGATGCGCATCATCTGATGCAGGTGCATCATTTTTCCGGATTTCCGGTGGTAGAAGAGAAATCCGGCAAGCTGCTGGGTATTCTGACCAACCGTGACGTGCGCTTTGCGGTAGATCCATCCCAGCCGGTCAGTGAGCTGATGACCAGATCCGATCTGGTCACCGTCAATGAAGACGTCGATATTGAGAGCGCCAAGCGCCTGTTGCATCAGCATCGTCTGGAAAAGCTGCTGGTGGTTGATAGTGATTTTCGCTGTATCGGGCTGATTACCGTCAAGGATATGGAAAAGGCGCGTCTGCATCCCAATGCCTGCAAGGATGATAAGGGCCGTCTGCGGGTCGCCGCCGCCACTACCACGGGCGATGACGGCTTTGCCCGCGCCGAGGCGCTGGTTGATGCGCAGGCCGATCTTATTGTGGTGGATACGGCGCATGGGCATAACGACCGGGTGCTGGAACAGGTACGGCGCATCAAGCGGCTGAGCAATCGCATTCAGGTGGTGGCGGGCAATATTGCGACGGGCGATGCCGCGCTGGCGCTGATTGATGCGGGCGCCGATGCGCTGAAGGTCGGCATCGGGCCGGGTTCCATCTGCACGACGCGTATGGTGGCGGGGGTTGGGGTTCCGCAACTGACCGCGATCATGGATGTGGCGGCCGCTGCACGCAAACATGGTATTCCGGTGATCGCCGATGGCGGCATCAAGCTGTCGGGTGATCTGGCCAAGGCCATTGCGGCAGGTGCAGATTGCGCCATGATCGGGTCGCTGTTCGCAGGCACGGATGAAAGCCCCGGTGAAGTATTCCTGTTTCAGGGGCGCAGTTATAAAGCTTATCGCGGTATGGGATCATTGGGCGCGATGGCCCGTGGATCGGCGGACCGCTATTTTCAGGAAGACATAAAGGACACATTGAAGTTGGTACCAGAAGGCGTGGAAGGGCAGGTGCCCTATAAAGGCCCGCTGCATAATATCACCCATCAGCTGGTGGGCGGCCTGCGTGCGGCCATGGGCTATACGGGGTCTGCTACTATCGCGGACATGCACAGCAAAACCAGTTTTATCCGCATCAGCGGCGCGGGCCTGGCCGAAGGGCATGTGCATGATGTGGCCATTACCCGTGAGCCGCCCAATTACCCGATCGGGAATCGATGACCCCCGCCGCACGGGTTAAATCCGCCATTGATATTCTGGAAGCACTGATGCCGTCGGCCAAGCCGGCGGATCGCTTTTTGAATGAATGGGCGCGCAGCAATCGCTATGCGGGGTCAAAAGACCGCCATGCGATATTCGAACTTGTCTACGCCGTGCTGCGGCGGCGCGCCGAATTTGCCTTTGCCACGGGGTCCGAGGGCGGCCAGGACGATGCGCGCAGCCTGGTGCTTGGGGCGCTGAAGCTGGAAGACGCGCACACGCTTGAGCAGGTGGAAGCGCTGTTTGCGGGTGGCAAATATTCCGCCGCAGCGCTGAGTGAGGATGAACGCGGGGCCTTTTCGCGGGGTGTCAGTCAGGATACGGCGCCCGAGTGGGTGCGTGGGAATTTCCCGCAATGGCTGGAAGGCGCTTTGCGCGAAAGCCTGCCGGATTTACTGGGCGAGATGCGTGCACTTTCCGTGCGTGCGCCGCTGGACCTGCGGGTTAACCGGCTGAAGGCAACGCGCGAACAGGCGCTGGCGGCACTGGCGGAAGAAAACATTACGGCCTGTGCGTCGCCCCTGTCGCCCGATGGTATTCGCGTCACGGGGCGCGCCCGTATTACCGGGGCCGCGGCATTCACCCGTGGTCTGGTCGAGGTGCAGGACGAAGGTTCGCAACTGGCGGCGCTGATGGTGTGTGCGCAGCCGGGGAGCCAGGTGGTGGATTTATGCGCGGGTGGTGGCGGCAAAAGTCTGGCGATCGCCGCAGTCATGCAGAATCGCGGGCAAATTCATGCGTTCGACGCCATTGCGGGCCGCCTGAAGGCGATGCCGGAGCGTATGCAGCGCGCCGGTGCCCACAATGTGCAGATCGCTGGAAATCCCGAGCCTGCTTTGGCGGCGCTGAAGGGCCGCGCACACCGTGTCGTGCTGGATGTGCCTTGCAGCGGCACCGGCGCATGGCGGCGAAATCCGGACGCCAAATGGCGGCTCACGCCAGAGGCGCTGGCGCGGCATATGGCGGCGCAGGATTCTGTGCTGCGCCAGGGCGCCGAACTGGTGGCGCCGGGCGGACGGCTGATTTATATCACCTGTTCACTGTTGCAATGTGAAAATGCGGACAGGGTAGCGGCGTTTCTGGCGCAAGATAATCGTTTCAATATATTGCCCGCCGCCGCCGTCTGGGCCGAAGGTGTGGGTACGCAGTTGCCAGATTTTATTGCGCCGGATGCGCCACACGTAATTTTGACACCTGCCCGTTCCGGGACCGATGGGTTTTTTGTCTGTGTGATGGAACGCCGCGCATAAGCGTACGAAAGCGGGAATCGGATATTTTTTCGTGCGGTCCGCGCTTGCCGGGAGATTTGATTGATTTAATTCAAATTTTCGCCAGGCGGGCCTTTCAGTTCCACCTGATTTCCGTCCGGGTCATGTATGTAAATTGACGGCCCCACGCCTTGCGCGCCATAACGTTGCTCAACGCGCCCCGGTCCAACGCCATTGGCTACAAGATGCGCGTGAATGGCGCCCTCCTCAAAGGGGGTAATCGTGAGCGCGAAATGGTCCATGTTCCGTCCGGAATTTTTGTCCGCCTGTTGGGAAACATCCAGCAAGTCGATCAGCGAGCCACCCGCGCGCAATTGCACCAACCCGAATTTTGGAACCCGGCGCTCCTCGGTGCAGCCCAGGACACCGCAGTAGAAATCAAGTGCGCGCTGCATATCGTTTACACGCAGCACCACATGGTCGATCCCGGCAAGTTTGAAAGGGGGGGGCATGTTCAACCTTGTTGCAGGAACTGCACGATCTGCGCATAGGCGCGCTTGTCCTGAATTAAAAACAAATGCCCGCCTTCAAAAACCTCCAGCCGGGCATTGGGAATTTTGTGTTGCATCGCCTGCATGTTGGCCAGCGGCGCAATGCCGTCATACTTGCCCCCGCATAACAGGGTTGGCGATCTGATTTCACCCAGACGCGCAAAGGTGTCG
>JAUSQH010000586.1 GCA_030652895.1 Alphaproteobacteria bacterium | reverse complement strand
GGACATCTGGGTGTTTATTGGGGGCGCGGTGATTTTCGCCTCGACGACCTATATTGCGTTGCGTGAAGCGCAGATTAAAAGAAAAGCTATGGCCGAAGTCCCGGAACTGCCGGTCTAAATCGGGGTTCACTATCGCATCATTGTAAGCTTATAAAATACCTGGATAACGCTATATAGCCTTGAGGGGAGCCGATCAGACATGCGAGATCTATTGGATTTTACCGGCAAGACGGTTGTAGTTACCGGTGGTTCCACAGGCATCGGCAACGGTATCGCACGCGCGTTTCGTGATCATGGCGCGAAGCTGATTATTACCGCCAGCCGGGAACGCGCGGCCTACGACACGGATATGGACGGCATGGATTATCATCAGGTCGATATCGCCGATGATGACGCCATGCGCGCCTTTGCCGCCCAGGTGTCCAGCCTGGATGTGCTGGTCAACAGCGTGGGTACGGTGGTCTACAAGCGCAAGGAATTTCAGATGCCCACCTTCCGCCATGTGGTGGATGTGAACCTGAACGGGGTGATGCATGCCTGCGTGCTGTTTCATGACAAGCTGCTGGCCACGAAGGGCAATATTGTGAATATCGCCTCCGTCGCCAGTTTTCGGCCCACCCGTGGCAATCCGGCCTATAGCGCCTCCAAGGGGGGGCTGGCCCTGCTGACCAAAAGCCTGGCAGACGCATGGGGGCCGGAAGGCATACGGGTAAATGGCCTGGCGCCGGGTTTTGTGGCCACCAAAATCACCGCCGTCAGCTATGATAATCCTGAAATCAACGAAGGCATTGTCAACACCACCCCGCTGCGCCGTTGGGGAACGCCAGAGGAAATGGGCCAGGTGGCATTGTTTCTGGCCTCCGACATGGCGTCGTTTATGACCGGGCATACAATCCCGGTGGACGGCGGGCAGAGTCTTTAGCGATATTGCGATACAAAAAGAAGCGCCCATAAGGGCGTACATACCCGATGGGAGGAATGGGCGTGCACATTAATATTGGAGGATTGCTTGCAAAGCGGGCGCAGCTTAGCCCGAAACTGGAAGGGCTGTATGATGTCGCCAATAATCTGCGGCTAAGCTATGCGCAGTTTAATGCGCGGGTAGACCAGGCGGCCAACATGATTTCGGCGCTTGGGCTTAAAAAGGGAGACCGGGTCGCTCTGCTGCTAATGAACAGCATCGAATTTGTGGAAGGTTTTTTGGCCTGCGCCAAGCTCGGTTTGGTGGTGGTGCCGCTGAACTGGCGGCTGGTGCCGGATGAACTTGAATTTATCCTCAAGGACAGTGGCAGTACGGTGCTGATATTCGGCGGGGAGTTTACCGCCAATGTCGATGAACTGCATGCGCGCGGCGCCAAAACTGATCTCACCCAATGGCTCTATGTCGGGCCGGATACGAATTGCCCGAAATATGCGCGCTCCTATTCTGCACTAACCAAAGTTGCGGCCGCCACGCCGGTAAACATCACCGCTGGTGAAGACGACATGCTCTATATCATGTATACGTCCGGCACGACGGGTCTGCCCAAGGGCGTTGTGCATACCCATAATACCAGCTTCTGGGCGATCGCCACGCTTTCCGCCACAGCGGATATGCGGTTATATGACCGCTTTTTGTTGACCCTGCCGATGTTCCATGTGGGGGCGCTGCTGCCGTTGATGGTCTGCATTTATAATGGTCTGTCTTGTGTGATGCAGCGCGCCTTTGACCCCGCAACCACCTGGAAACTGATCGAAGCTGAGAAAATCAATGTGGCGATGCTGGTGCCCGCCATGGTGAATTTCATGTTGCAGGCGCCGGAAATCGAAACCGTCGATGCGGCGTGCCTGCGCTATTTCTTCTGTGGCGCAGCGCCCGTGCCGGACCATCTGGTTTTATCCTATGACAAGCGCGAAATTCCAGTATTGCAGATTTACGGCCTAACCGAAACCTGCGGTCCGGTGTGTCTGGTTAGCCTGGATGATTATATGGAGAAGCTAGGTTCGACCGGCAAAGCCTTCATGCACACCGATGTGCGCATTATCGATGCGGAAACCGGCAAGGATATGCCCGCTAACACACCTGGCGAACTGATCACCCGCTCCAAGCATAATATGATCGAATATTGGAATCGTGAAAAAGCCACCGCTGAAACCCTGCGCGATGGCTGGCTTTACACTGGCGATATCGCCCGGATGGACGAGGACGGGTATGTATTTATCGCCGACCGCAGCAAGGACATGATCATTTCAGGCGGCGAGAACGTGTATCCGGCGGAGATCGAAGGTGTGTTGCTGACCCACCCCAAAATCCGCGAAGTGGCGGTGATCGGGCAGGCTTCGGCAAAATGGGGCGAATCGCCCCTGGCCGTGGTGGTGAAGGCCGATCCGTCGTTGACCGAGGAAGAGGTTCTGGGCTTCGCGAACGGGAAATTATCGCGCTTCAAACTGCCAAAGGTTGCCGTATTCATTGATGAGATACCGCGAAATCCGTCCGGCAAGGTGCTGAAACGCGTGCTGCGTGAGCAATTCCCTGATGACGCGCCGGAATAAGCGGGTTAAACCTATCCAATATCAATATTTTCAAATGGAGTGAAGACGATGGCGACCAATGCCGAAAAAATGCAGGAAAAATTCAACAAGGAAATTGGCGACAGCTTTATCGCCAGCAGTGACAAACAGACCGGACTAGGCGAGTATCTTGGCATCAAGCTGGTTTCGTTCAGCCCCGGCAAGCTTGTCGCTGAACTGAAAGTGAAAGACGACTTGCTGACTCCGTTCGGCAATCTGCATGGCGGCGTGATGTCGGCCTTTACCGATCATGTGCTGGGCTGCGTATGCTACCCGCATATGAGCAAAGGCCAATGGGCGGCGACCACCGAGTTCAAGCTCAATCTGCTGGCTCCGGTGAGCAAGGGCACGGTGCGCGCGGTTGCCGAAATCATCAACATGACCCGCACCACGGCGGTCGTGCAGATCAGCATGGACAATGATGGGCGTCCCTGCGTCGCGGCGCAAGGCACCGTGCTGATCATGGACCCGCGTTAGGCAGCGTTGGCGGTAACGTAATTTCAGTGGACGCGGACGCAAGAGACCAAACAGACGCCGCGCTGTCGCGGCATCTGTTTGCACTGCCGGAGGGCGGGCTGTCCTATCTGGACTTTGGCGGCCCGGCCAACGCGCGGCGCGTGGTGATGTCCAACGCCAATGGTTTTAACGCCTATACCTATCGGCAGTTGCTCTCGCCGCTGTGTGATCGTTTGCGCGTTCAGGCCATAGACGCGCGCGGCCACGGCTTCAGCACCGCCGCCGCCGATCCGGAAATGCCACTGTCCTGGAATAATTTCCGCGATGATTTGATCCGCTTTCTGGAGGCGTTGGGAGAGCCCGCATTGCTCGTTGGCCATTCACTTGGCGCGACGACGAGCCTTTTGCTGGCGGAGGCGCGCCCGGATCTGGTGACCGGCGTTCTGGCGGTGGAACCGGTTATTCAGCCCTATCTGCGGTCCTGGGGGATGCGCGTCAAACGCTGGCTGCATCTGCCGCATCAGGCGAATGGTCTGGTCGACGGGGCGGCCAAACGGCGGGCCATATTCCCGGACCGTGATGCAGTGTTCGCTTCCTACAAGGGGCGCGGCGCGTTCAGATCGTGGCCGGAACAGGTGCTGCGCGATTATATCACCGGTGGTACGCGCGACCGCGCGGATGGGCAGATAGAGCTTGCCTGCGCGCCAGCGTGGGAGGCGCATGTGTTCCGTTCCAGTGGCACCTATATCTGGGACCGGCTGGCGCGGATCAAGCGGCCCATTACCATCATCCATGGCAATGTGTTTTCAACCTGTTCGGCCCCGGTAACCCAACGCATGGCGCGATTGCACCCATCGGCGAAGATCACGCTTGTGGATGGCGCCAGTCATTTTCTGCCGATGGAGTTTCC
>JAUSQH010000566.1 GCA_030652895.1 Alphaproteobacteria bacterium | reverse complement strand
CGTCATCGTCACCTTCAAGGCCAAGGGCGATCGGCGCAACAAGTCCGACGACAAGCTGGCCATTCTGGCCGGCAGCTGCCCGCGCAGCGCCGGCATGAACTTCTACGACATGGCCAGCGCCGAGGCCTTTGCAGTTGGTGCGCCCGGCCTGCCCGCCGGCATGAACGCCGACTTTGTCGGCTTCGACATCAACCTGTTCGAAGCCCCGATCGTCACCTTGCGCCTGTCCGACGACGAGATCAAGGCGCTCAAAGGCAACCCCGACGTCGTCGCCGTCGAGGACGACGGCTTCGCCTGCGCGCTGCCGGTGCAGTCACTGGTCTTCGAAGGTCAGCCCTCGGTGCAGGCCGAGACGGTGCCGATCGGTGTCTCGCAGATCAAGGCGCCGCCGGCCTGGGGTTGTTCGCGTGGGCGTGGCATCAAGGTCGCGGTGCTCGACACCGGCATCGACTGGACCCACCCTGACCTCAAGCCCAATGTGATGGGCGCGGTCAGCTTCGTGCCCGGTGAGACGGCGATGGACGGCAACAGCCACGGCACCCACTGCGCCGGCACCATCGGTGCGGCGATCAACGGCGCCGGTGTCGTCGGCGTCGCGCCCGAGGCCTCGCTCTACGGCGTCAAGGTGCTGGCCAACAACGGCAGCGGCCAGTACAGCTGGATCATCGCCGGCATCAATTGGGCGATCCAGAACAAGATGCAGATCGTCAGCATGAGCCTGGGCGGTGGTGGCGCGCCGGCGGCGCTGGAAGCGGTTTGCAATGCGGCCCACAACGCCGGCGTGCTGCTGATCGCCGCCGCCGGCAACGCCGGACCCGGCATGGGCACGGTGGGTCAGCCGGCCAAGTACAAGAACGTCATCGCGGTGTCGGCGATCGACAGCGCCAACGTCATCGCCGCCTTCAGCAGCCGCGGTCCCGAGGTCGAGATCTGCGCCCCCGGCGTCCAGGTGCTGTCGACCATCCCGGGCGGCGGCTACGGCAACAAGAGCGGCACCAGCATGGCCTGCCCGCATGTGGCCGGCGCCGCCGCCGTGATCTGGGGCGCGCACCGCTTCGCCACCAATGTGCAGATCTGGAACCTGATGGCGGCCACCGCCGACAACCTGGGCCTGCCGGGCTGGGACGCGCTCTACGGCTATGGCCGTGTCGACGTCGACCAGGCCGCGCTGGCGATGGTGCCGGCGCCGGCTTTCGCGCTCAAACCTTGAGCGCCAGCGGCGCGATGCAGGTCCAGCTGCTGGCGCTGGTGCCCGGCGCGCCGCTGCCTTGGCGGGCGCCGGCGTCGACGCGGCAGCCGGTGCCGGCCGGCTACGGCGTCCAGGAGCAATGCCTGCCCTTCACCGCGGCCAGCGCGCTGGGCTTGCTGGTGCCGGCGCCGTTCGACTTCGGCCTGTGCCCGGCGGCCGAGTTGCCGCCGGGCTGCCGCGGCTTTGCGCCGCCGGCGCTGGCGGCGCAGGCCGGCGACGCGCGGCTGTTCTACGTTCGCGACCACGCGGCCAGCCGCTTCAGCGCCAACGCCTTCCACTTCGATGCCTTGCCCTTCGACGATGCGCGCGGCCAGCGCAGCGAGAT
>JAUSQH010000563.1 GCA_030652895.1 Alphaproteobacteria bacterium | reverse complement strand
CCGCCGCTGAACCTGGTCGGCGATTTCGGGGGCGGCGCATTGTATCTGGCCATGGGCGTACTAGCGGGCATTATCGAAGCGCGCACCTCTGGCAAGGGCCAGGTGATCGACTGCGCCATGACCGAAGGCGCGGCGTCACTGATGACGATTTTTTACGCCATGAAGGCCATGGGCCGCTGGAGCGAGGAACGCGGCACCAACGCCATTGACGGCGGCTCGCACTACTACACGGTGTATGAAACCAAGGACGGAAATTATGTTTCAGTTGGCTCGATCGAAGGCAAATTTTACGCCGAGCTGATCGAGAAAACCGGACTCGGTAAAGTCGCCGGTTTGCCGGAGCAAAATGAGCCAGCCAAATGGCCGGAAATGCGCGAACGATTGCAAGAAGTCTTCCTTACCAAGACCCGCGATGAATGGTGCGCCGTCATGGAAGGCAGCGATGTATGCTTCGCGCCAATCCTGAATCTGGAGGAAAGCATGGCGCATCCGCACAATGTGGCGCGCGGCAGCTTTGTGACGGTGGACGGCATTCCGCAGCCTGCGCCTGCGCCGCGCTTTGACCGCACCAAATGCGAAATCCAGAAACCGCCTTCGGTGCCGGGCGAAGATACCGACAAGGCACTGGCCGCCTGGGGCTTTAGCAGCGCTGAAATCGCGGCCCTGCACAAGGCGGGCGTCGTGAAACAGAACCAGCGCGTTTAAGAGGGGCGAATATGGGGCCGCTGGCGGGAGTAAAGATTGTTGAGCTTGCGGGCATTGGCCCTGGGCCGATGTGCGCTATGCTGCTGGCGGACATGGGCGCCGATATCGTGCGGGTGGACCGCACCGAGGACGCGAAGCTTGGCATGGGGCATAACCCGAAGGGTGAGCTGCGCAATCGCAGCCGCCCCAATATCGCGGTCAACCTCAAGACCCCGGAAGGCGTTGAGACGGTGTTGAGGCTGATTGAACAGGCTGATGGTCTGATAGAGGGGTATCGTCCGGGCGTGATGGAACGGCTCGGCCTTGGCCCGGATGTCTGTTTAAGGCGCAACCCGAAACTGATCTTTGGACGGATGACTGGATGGGGCCAGACCGGGCCGCTGGCGCAGGCGGCCGGGCATGACATTAATTACATTTCCATTGTTGGCGCACTGAACGCCATCGGCCCGAAAGACGGGCCGCCGGTGGTGCCGCTAAATCTGATCGGCGATTTCGGTGGCGGCGGTCTGTATCTGGCCATGGGGCTGCTGGCGGGCATTATCGAGGCGCGGGTTTCCGGCAAAGGGCAGGTGATCGACTGCGCCATGACCGAGGGGGCGGCGGGTCTGATGACCATGTTTTATGGTATGAAGGCCATGGGCCGGTGGAACGACGAACGCGGAACCAATACGGTGGATGGCGGCGCGCATTATTACACCGTGTATGAAACCAGGGACGGCAAATATATTTCCGTCGGCTCCGGCGAAGCGCGTTTTTATGCCTTGCTGCTGGAAAAAACCGGTCTGGACAACGTGCAGGACCTACCGCATCAGCACGATACGGCGCAATGGCCCGCCATGAAGAAGCGGTTACAAGAAATCTTTCTGACCAAGAGCCGCGACGAATGGTGCGCCATAATGGAAGGCAGCGACGTGTGCTTTGCGCCCGTGCTGGATTATGACGAAAGCATCAGACATCCGCACAATGTGGCGCGTGAGGCGTTTGTTACCGTTGACGGCTTTACCCAGCCTGCGCCAGCTCCGCGTTTTGACCGCACGAAATCTGAAATCCGCAAACCACCCTCGGTGGCCGGCGAAGACACCGACTTCACCCTGAAAGCCTGGGGGTTTTCGGATAGCGAAATCGCAGCGCTGCATAAGGCTGGCGCGGTGAAGCAGGCGTAAGCAACCGCAGACCTCTCATTTTAGAGGAGGGTCAATAATTTTCCGCGTCCTGACAATAGTGATGCTGATTTTCGCCATTTCTCCAGTATGGGCGAAAGACACTTCAGAAGACCTGGCGCTGAAAAGTTATGGTTTGTTTTCTGAAAGCGGGGAGGAGCGTCAGGCTGCGCTGGACGCATTGGTCAGCAGCGGGCGTGCGGACGCTGCGCCCATTTTGATTCTGGCCATGCGCCTGACCAGTGGCGATGCGGCGGCCCTCAGCAAAGGACTGAAAAAGCTGACCGGCGCCGATCCCGGCGATAGCTGGGGGGACTGGTTTCTATGGCAGGAGGCGCATCCTGAAACTGGCGTGCTTCCCGGCTTCTCGAAACTGCAGTCACGCGTCTATAGTCTGATCGATCCAAACTTCGATGTGTTTCTGCCCGGCGATCAGAAGCACGAAATCCGTCTCGAAGAAATCACGTGGGGTGGCGTTGTCAAAGATGCCATTCCTGCATTGACCAGCCCGCCAATGATCGAAGCTGCCGCCGCTGCCTATCTAAATCCGGACGATCTGGTTTTTGGCGTCGTCATAAATGGCGACGTGCGCGCCTATCCGCTGCGCATTATGGACTGGCATGAAATGCTGAACGACGTTGTTGGCGGCGTTCCGGTAAGTCTTGCCTATTGCACGCTGTGCGGGTCGGCGATTTTGTTTGAGACCTCGTGGCCGGGGCGGCAATTACCGTTTGTGTTCGGGTCGTCCGGTTTTCTCTACCGTTCGAACAAACTCATGTATGACACCACAACAAACTCCCTGTGGAATCAATTCACCGGCCGTCCCGTCGTTGGCACGCTGACGGGCTCGGGGATAGAGCTTAAAACGCGACCCGTCGTCATCACCCGCTGGTCCGATTGGCTGACGCGCCATCCGCAAACCAAAGTGCTTGACGTGCAAACGGGTCACCGGCGTGACTATACCGGGGGCGCCCCTTATGGCGATTATTTCGCCAGCCCGGACTTGATGTTTCCAACCCGCACGGATGAGAAAAAGCTGAAGCAAAAAGATCTGGTTTTTGCGCTACGCTCTTCGGTCGTGGAAAAGGCCTGGCCTCTGGCGATGTTTGACGGCGGCGCTGTTATCAACGACACCGCCGGAATTCTTGAGCTGGTGTTGATCGGAGATTCCGCCACTCAGACGGTGCGCGCCTACCGCTCCGAAGGGCTGCCATTCACGAAAGCAGCGGCTCCGGATCAGGTCATGCTCAATGACGAGACATGGCGGGTAACAGAGGAGGCGCTGGTGGCGCCAGGCGGAAAAACGCTGCCACGGCTTCCGGGGCATGTCGCCTACTGGTTTGCCTGGAGCGGCTACTTCGGACAAAAAGGCGAACTCGCGCAATAGGCGCTGCTGTGTGGTCCGGCCCCCAAAATCCGGGGAGGTTTTTGGGCGCCGGTCAATCTGGATAGGGCGGCATTGACAAACTGACGTAACACCGCTCTTCTTATCTAAACCAAGGATAATAAGGAGGGGCTTGCAATGTCTTCAGAATGGCGCGACGTGGCAAAGAAAATCAGCAACTGGGGAAAGTGGGGCCCTGATGATCAGTTGGGGACCCTGAATTATATTACTCCGGCGAAAATCGCCGGCGCCGCTGCCTCGGCGAAACAGGGCAAAATATTTCCGCTCAGCATTCCGCTGGACGCCTATGGGCCGCAAGGCGCGCATGGCTTCCGGCGCAATCCCATTCATATCATGTCTCTGGATGGCGGAGACGATCAGGCGGCGCGCCATCTTGCGGGGTGGGGCGGCGGCACAGAAGCGATGATCGCGGAGTGGTGGAAGGGACCGATGCGGTTCACGGATGATTATATTATCATGCCGCTGCAATCCAGCACCCAATGGGATGCGCTGTCGCATGTCTATTATGACGGGCAGCTTTACAATGGCTACCCGGCGTCGACCGTCACGAGTTTTGGGGCCACCAAGGATAGCATCGACCAGGTGGCGGGCAAGGGCCAGATCGTCTCGCGCGCCGTGTTGCTCGATGTGGCGCGCCATCGCAAGGTCCGGTATCTCGCGCCCGGCACCATCATATCGCCGGAAGAACTGGATGATGTCGCCAAAGCTCAAAAGGTCAGCATCGAGACCGGCGACGTCGTCATTATCCGCACCGGCTGGCGGCTGAACTTTCTGGAAACCCGTGATGCCGAGGCATGGATGGCGGGCGCGCCGGGCGTGAGCTGGCGCTGCGCCGAGTGGCTGCATAACAAGCAGGCCGCGGCAGTGGCCAGCGACAATATTGCGGTCGAAGCCATCGCGTCGGAATTTGAGGACGCGATGCTGGTGTTTCACATGCTGGCGCTGCGCGACATGGGTATGATGCTCGGTGAAATCTGGGATCTGGAGGCGTTGGGCGAAGACTGCGCGGCGGACGGCACCTATACGTTCCTGCTGGTGGCTCAACCGTTGCGTGTCACAGGCGGCGTCGGCTCGCCCGTGAACCCCATCGCGATCAAATAGGGTCACAGCAAGTCTGACTCCCAAAGCGGGGGGCTGTCCCCCCGCCTAAAAACCAATCCATGACTGGCGAATTCTCGTCATCATCTGGATAGGTGTGGGATAGATCATCTGTTTCGCGATAGATGACGTTCGCCCCGAAAGACGATTTGCGCGCTGTCGCCATGGGTGATGTGGATGGGCAGGTCTTTCATTCGCTCGGCGCGGTAAATTTTGAGGCCTATATAATTTGATAATGGTTGAGAGCAGAAATGGTTCCTGAAATAACCTGATCACCTTTCCGTAGTTTCAGAACTAATAAGTGACGCAGGTAATTCCTGACGGCATCTCTACTAAAAACGCGATATTGAAATGGCCGTCGTGATGCGACCGAAAGGTCTGTTCGTCGTCAAGTTTTAGGTGCGCTGCAAAATGTCACGATGCCGCGACGGCGCCTTGAGTTCCAGGATGGTTCGTGAGAATTAGGTTCGCCGGCCCGATTTCGTTGCTGACCGCGTCAAGCGCATATTTTTACGCGAGGGATGGAACTGAGCACGTTCTTGCGCGTTAGCTATTCATGTTTCGGGAATGCGCGATTAGCCTAGGTTATATGGGTGTTTAGACAATTTATTGGGTACACCGTATCGCGGTCTCCCGCGAACGTGGCGGTTTTCTCGTCACGCCGGCGGGCGCGGCATCAAAAATTACAGGCGCTCAGCACCGGAAGTAAAAGCATGCGAATATTCCTTCGCTTCAACTCATGACTGTGCAGGAGAAAGCAAATGAACGACGATCACATCGGCCAAGGCATAACCGAGACCACAGAGCAGGCGCGGCAAGGGGTTACCGGGCACAAGGTGCGTTATGTTCTTTTTTTCAGCACATTGGGCGCCATGATTTTTCTGTCGGCGGTTCTGGTGGCGTTTATCAGTTAAGCTGTCGTGCTTCGCGTTCTTGATACCCGAATGCTTGCGGCGGTGTTTCTGGATATGGGACGAGAGTGCGTTTCCGATGAATGTGTTGCTCTCGTCGACAAGTGTACCAAGTGTAAATTATTTCATTTCATGCGGCTGGGGCAACCTTACTATTGTGGCCGAGTAATACATGCAGCTCCGCTATTGTCTGTAAAATGGTATGCTCTAAACTTCG
>JAUSQH010000559.1 GCA_030652895.1 Alphaproteobacteria bacterium | reverse complement strand
CGACATCGGCGACACGCTGACCTATGCGGCGACCCTTTCCGACGGGTCGGCACTGCCCGGCTGGCTGTCGTTCGATCCCGCGACGCTGACCTTCACGGGAACACCGGAGAACGATCACGTCGGTGCGGTGACGGTCAGAATTATCGCCACCGATATCGCCGGAGCGAGTGCCACGGCGGATTTCGTTCTCGACGTTGCCAATGTCAACGATGCGCCGACCGTTTTGAACACGGTTGAAGACCAGTTCGTCGACGAGGACGCGGTATTCACGTTCACTTTCCCTGCCGACATATTTGAAGATGTGGACGCGGGCGACACGCTCGTTTACACGGCGACCCGCACCGGCGGCGACCCCTTGCCGTCCTGGCTGACATTCGACGCCGCGACGCGGACATTCTCGGGCACGCCGGAAAATGACGATGTCGGCGTCCATGCCTACACGTTGACGGCAACCGACGCCGCAGGCGCCAGCGTCTCGACGGATTTCAGCATATCCGTCATCAATACGAACGACGCGCCCGTGGTGTCGCTGGCGCCGGTCGACCGGTCCGTCACCGAAGACACGGCCTTCAGCTTCACATTGCCGGCGGATACCTTCGTCGATATCGATGCCGGCGACACGCTGACCTACACGGCAACCCTCTCCGGCGGCGCGCCGCTTCCGGCGTGGCTCGCCTTTGACGCGGCGACGCAGACCTTCTCCGGAACGCCCCCGAATGCCGATATCGGCGCGCATATCGTGTCGGTGACGGCAACGGACGGGGCAGGGGCCAGCGCGTCCGCGAATTTCACACTCAATGTCGCGCGCTTCAACAACGCGCCGGCTGTTCTCGAGGGAATTGTCGATCAGAGTGTGGACGAGGATTCGGTTCTCGCCTTTGCGGTGCCTGCCGGCACCTTCGGCGACATCGACGCCGGCGACGTGCTGACCTACACCGCCGCTCTGGCGGACGGCAGCGCTCTTCCCGCCTGGCTGAGCTTCGACGCGCTCACGCAGACATTCTCCGGCACGCCCGCCAATGACGACGTCGGTGAATACAGCATCCGCGTGACGGCGACCGACACCTTGACGGCGAGCGTATCGACGACCTTTACCCTCACTGTTGCCAACACGAATGACGCCCCGATAGTGGCGAACGCCATCGAAAATCAGGTGACGGATGAAGATGCGCTTCTGACCTTTGTCGTGCCGGAGGGAACCTTCAGCGACATCGACGCCGGCGACGTTCTGACCTACACGGCAAGTCTTGCCGACGGATCGGCGCTTCCGCAATGGCTCAGCTTCGATCCGGCGACGCGGACCTTCTCGGGCGTGCCGGAAAACGCCGATGTCGGCGTGATATCGGTTCGGGTCGTGGCGACCGACATAGCGGGCGCGACAGCGTCGACGGATTTTGTGCTTGAGGTCGCGAACGTCAATGACA
>JAUSQH010000545.1 GCA_030652895.1 Alphaproteobacteria bacterium | reverse complement strand
AAAACAACTCATTAGATGCTGAAAGGTGTTGGCCGACATAGGCCACTCGCGGATTTAAGCGGACACTGGAAAAACCGGGAACAAATGGCAACGGGTCGCAGTTGTGACGGCGCTGCTTGCTAAAAATTGCCCCAGCAGCACCAGCGGCCCCAGAACTCTCCCCGAGGCTGGGGCCGTTTCTTTAGAGCACTCCCGTTCCCGCGCAGTCCGAAATGAAAGAGGCCCCCATGGCTTTGTCGGAAGGCAATTATGATTTTTACAGTGAACGTTCTTGTGCGTACCGCTCCCTACTACGGCGTGAGCTGCTGCCGGTTTGATGGACACCCGGTTAAGCTAGTCCCAGCTTGCGCTCGAACTCAACAGGGCTGAGGTATCCGATCGTCGAATGACGGCGGGTCGCATTGTAGAACGCTCGATGTAGTCGAACACATCTGCTCTGGCCTCGTTCCTGGTGCGATAGGTTTTGCGCTTTGGTTCGGTCCGCCTTGGCCTCGCCCGCAAGGCCTGCTGGCGCATCACCCTTCTGGCGTCACGACGCACGACGCTTCCGGACGACACCGCCCGGCCTTGGCACTCAGTCAATCTATGCCAAATGGCATATTCCGGCTGGGATGTGATTCTTGGCAGAATTGGCGCATGCAAAACGAGCAGAATATCACCTTCGGACAAATGCGGCAGTCTGGCCCTTGCGTGCTGAACGTGTTCTGCAGCGACTACAAATGCGCGCATTCGGTTGTGATCGACCCGGACTGCTGGCCAGCGAGCCTGCGGCTATCCGACTTGGAGTCTTTGTTCGTCTGCACGGTTTGCGGCCATCGCGGTGCTAAAGTTCGGCCGGACTTCGGCAGGACGCGGCGCCTATCGCGCGAACAACAAGTAGGTGAGAACGCTGAGGACCGCCATCCATAACGCCAGCCCGGTCATCAAAAAACCCGGCAGGAGGGTCATCGCACCCTCGACCCAGCTCATCTACCCGCAGCTAACGCACCGGAGAAGGCGATAACAAGAGCACAACACATATGGTTGAATTGATGACGCCGCAGACATCGTGTCTGTTACCAGCATGCCACGGAACAAAGTTCGAGCATCGAACCCCAGCGCAATCTACCAGTTGGGCGGTATGGCAGGAGCGCCGGGGGGCGATCGTGTATGGTCATGGTGTTCGCGGCAACCCGCAATAGACGGGGGACTTAGCGGCTTCGCTGGGAATGTCACAAAGGTCGCCGGTCGGGGAGCCTGTCTTCAAGATATTTACGAAGGCAGCTACGATCTCACGAACGAACCCTCCGGAAACATCGTCGAGTTGATCCGGGGTGAGTATCTCCATGGTGGTTGTGCTTTTGGTTGTTGTGGTGGAGTGCATGTTACGGGCTCCTTGTGAGCTGTGGGAGGTTGCGACCATCGCTTCCTTGCCCATCAGTGAGGGGAACGCCGGATTTTTCGTGCACGCCGTTCTCCCGTAGCTTTGTATGGCTCAATCGCTTTGCCCCTCTGTGACCGCCATCACAAAATGTTCGTTTGTCAGGACCGCCTGTTCCCATAGGTCTCTGTGCGGAACAATTGCGCTACTCAGTTACGGGTCGATGTGAAAAGGGAATATCCGCAGTTGGCACTTTTCGCGCATGCCGAGATCTCTGCCTTTGTGTCTGTTATGCCGTCCAAAGCGGACGTTGACTAACCGCAGTCCCTCTAGGCGCGTCAGTATTGCGGAACGCGATGCGAGCGACAGTCAAAAGGACCGTCTGAGCCGGTGCCTTTGATATTCGCGTTGTATATTTTTCCCATTGACGGTTCGTCGAGAAACGCTTGGTAAGTCGCGGCTGGCATTTCGCAGTAGGGGTAATAAGTCGCTTTAAGCTTCACCACAAACAACTGTTGCGCTTTGTCGTAACAAGCGCGGTTGATGAAGCTGCTTCGTGTGTCCCGCAACCTACGCGCTAGGGCAAGAGCCCGGAGGCCCTTTGGGGGACTTTTACGCGGATGGTGACCCGCTACGATAACCATGGCACACTCGGGGCCCTGGTCGGGATGCAGCAGAAAACCGCTGCGGTCTGCTCTGGCGCGGCTTGGCTATGTCACGTCGGATGGCAACCTTTGCGCTGCGGCGCGTCGCCTGATCTTGCTTAAGCGACGCTTGGTCCGGCGACCGTATTCATCCCAACTGCCAAGCCCCCGCGCCTGCTGTTGCAGCGCACACGAAACCATTTTCTCGGGGCCGCGAAGCCGTGCCGCAACGGAGGCCTGATATCAAAGCCCCGCGAACAAACAACGGGGTGCGATCATGTGGAAACTTCTCAGCTTGCTTTACCGAGAATATTGCCGGGCACGATTGGCTGAAATCCGCAAATACAATGTTGCAATGACCGTCTCCTGAACTCGCGATAGCGGAATTAGGCCAATGCCTGACGACTTTGCCTCCAGCGCATTCCTCGCAGTAGCCATCGCGGGTGTTTTCTTGCTCGGCTCTGGCTTGCTCGCCTTGGCGTTCAGCTAAAGGGCGGTCTTGTGGTTTTTATAGCGATCAGGATGGTCTTGGCGTGACCGAGGCCGACCTGAACAAATTGTGGACCGCAATTCCGTTGGCGAAACCAACGCGGCTGTGATCGCCTCCGTTGAGCCAACGCGTTTTTAACGCGCGTTGATCTGCATCAAGGATGCAGCAGATCAGGTTGCATTAAATGGGCGAGTTTTCTTACATTTGGGCAGGCAGCAACCCCGAGACCTGCTCAGTGTAGCGCCCCGCTCGATGTCCCCTCGCTGAGCGGGATCAGCTACCTCTGTTTCGTTACCCAAACCATGGCACATCGGGGCTCTTGTGTGGGATGCAGGCGTGACCGAGACTGACCTGAACAAATTGTGGACCGCAATTCCCGTTGGCGAAACCAACGCAGCGGCGACGAGCGCTATCTGGAAATGTTTCGGTATGTATGCGCGCCCGACAGTTCAGCATCAGTTGACCGTGATGGCTGACGCAGGGCGCATCCACCGAATATCGCGCAGCATGCCGATGGGCGGGGAAGTGCATCTGTTCTATCGCATGGCGGACCAAGACGAAGGGGCAGGCCACTCTCCCCCCATCCCTTATTGGAGGTGAACGGGACTTCACGTTAGCATCGCGAAAAGACGCGATAGAGCGGGCGTTATCGCTTCTCACCACCGCCGCCTTGGCCGCGGCCTTGGCCGCCGCCCTGATTGCCGACAGGGGGTCTCGCGCCTGCTGAGGCGGGGGGTCCCGGGGCTTGCGCGGCCGCTGGCTGCTGAGGCATCACCCGTGGCGCTTGGTGCCCTCGTGATTCTTGAGCTGGCCTCCGCTGCTGTTCGGCCCGCGGCGGCGCTTGAGCTGGCCTCCGCTGCTGTTCGGCCCGCGGCTTCGCTTGAGCTGGCCTACTCTGCCTTTCGGCCTTCGGCTGCGCTTGAGCTGGCCTACGCTGCTTTTCGGCCTTCGGCTGTGCTTGAGCTGGCCTACGCTCCTCGGCCTTCGGCGGCGCTTGATCTGGCTTACGCTCTTCTGCCTTCGGCGTCTCCTTATTCACCGCCGATCCAGACTTCTCAGCCCCGGTCGATGGCGGTTTGTCATTAGACTTGGAGGCAACGGGTGTACGTGATCCGCGCGAAACGCCTGAGCCTTGGAACACCCCTGCACGCGGTGTGGCTGCGACCGCAGGCTCGCCGTTATTCTGTTTGGCAAAGAGTGTCCGATCCTTACCGGCCTTTTCGACATGCCGCCGCTGAACGGGCGTTGCTTCCACATGACGCTCATTTGCAAACGCAACCTGTTTTGACGTAGGTCTAGCCGCGATGCCGCCGTTGCCTCCATTGAAGCTCACGTTTTTTGATCCGCTTTCCATCACGACCGTCTGATTATAGACTTTCGTAATTCGTACGTTTCCTATGTTGTTGACTGAGCGATTGTAAAAAAAGGTGCCATTCTCCCAACGTCCACCTAGATAGCCGTCGCCGGTGTAACCGTAGCCATAATTAATTCCGCCGTAGAAACCGACTTCGCGCGCCCAATAACCGGGGTAAAAGACGTAGCGCCCCTCTACCCAACTCCAGTATGCAGGGGTCCACAGCAGTCCGCGGCGCGGAGGCGCAACCCACGTTCCCGGCACCCAGTAATAATCATCCACTGAGCTATCCCAATACCAATAGCCTGGAACCCAGAGGTATCCATACGCCGGGATAGCTGGCTGCTCATAATAGGGAAGCGGCGGCGGAGCGCTGTTGATGCGAATGTTGACGAAGACTTGTGCCTGAGTTGTTGGAATAAGCATGGCTGCAGGTGTTGCACCCAACATGAGAGCCAGCAACAAAGACCGGGTCGTTCGCATCGGGATCTTCCTAAAACAGGGGAGAATGCCAACTAACCGCGCGCACCACACTTGGTTCCGATTAAATTGGTTTAATTTCGCGAGCGAGCAAAATTGACCACGCCATCAGATCGGATGGGATTGCTTTTGGTCGCCCCCGGCGCTGCCATTTCGGACGTAGGCAATGTCCCACTTGCGTTCGTAGAGCGATCAGAAGCGGACATGAACTGTCCGCAGGTAGCCCACACCGCTCATGGCGGCCAAGGTGCCGCCGCCGCCGCTCAGGCTGGCCCGGATGCCGGTGCGGAGGCACGCCCTGTCGCCCCGGAGCCCACCAAGCCCGCGCTGAGGGCCATGCTGGCGCAGGCTCTGAGGAATACTCCGCATCATTGAAAAAAGGGCGGTCCGTAGGACCGCCCTTGTTGTTGCTGTAGCCCTGCAACTCTACGGCCATTTGCTTGTTCGAAAATTCCTTTCGGCAACTGTCGCGCCTGGTGGCGTCGGAAAGACCGCTCTGACGATCGTCGAAACGCTCACCATGACGTCGGCCAAAGCCCTCCTTGGTGTCGTCGTTCCGAAACCGCTTCGCGTATGGCATTGGAATTTAGAGGATCCTCAAGAGGAAACCGTGCGGCGCATCCAGGCCGCGGCGCTGCACTACCGACTCGAGCCCGAAGAAATTGGAGATCGGCTCTTCGTCG
>JAUSQH010000538.1 GCA_030652895.1 Alphaproteobacteria bacterium | reverse complement strand
AGCGCCTGGGTTTCACCACGTGTGAACAGCGCGGCGCCGTGGGTGCGCGGCAGCACGCCAACCTCAGCAATGATCGGCCGCACGTCCGCCAGCCCGCGGCCGTCGATACGCTTTTTAGTGTCGAGAATATTGCCCCGCACCACATTCTTTTCCAGCTTCTTGAACTGTTCGCCGACGCCGGATTCCAGATGCAGGCCAATCTCTTCCAGACCGGACAGAATAGCCTTTTTCACCGACGCGACTTTTTCCTGACGGACCAGTTTGCTGACTTCTTCATAGGCGCCGCGCAACAGGTTTTCGCCGATTTCGCGCACCTTGTGCCCCAGGCTTTCGTCATGGGACGCCTTCTCAATATTCCAGGGTTCCTTGGCGGCTTTTTCCGCCAGATCAATGATCGCGCCAATCACCGCCTGCATTTCCCGGTGGCCAAACATCACGGCGCCCAGCATGACTTCTTCGGAAAGTTCCTTCGCTTCGGATTCCACCATCAAAACGGCGTCCTGGGTGCCCGCGACAAGCAGGTCAAGCGAGCCTTCCTTGATATCGTCGATCTGCGGGTTCAGAACATATTCGCCGTTCTTGTACCCGACACGGCAGCCGCCAATCGGCCCCATGAATGGAATGCCGGAAATTGTCAACGCCGCCGATGCCGCAATCAATGCAACTACGTCGGGATCGTTTTCCATATCATGGCTGAGAACCGTGCAGATGACTTGCGTCTCATTACGGAAACCATCAACGAACAGCGGACGGATCGGACGGTCGATCAGGCGTGACGTAAGGGTTTCCTTTTCCGTCGGGCGCCCTTCGCGTTTGAAAAAACCGCCGGGAATTTTACCCGCCGCATAGGTGCGCTCGACATAGTCAACAGTCAGCGGAAAGAAATCTATGCCGGCGCGGGGCTGGCGTGCGGCGACAACTGTCGCCAGCACGCTGCTTTCGCCATATTGCACAAGCACTGCGCCATCGGCCTGACGGGCGATTCTGCCGGTTTCAAACCGAAGCGGACGTCCGCCCCACATGATTTCTTTGCGGTGAATTTCAAACATTCTTCTTCCTTATCAACTATTTCAGGCTCTGGCCCCTTGGCCAGAGCGGCGTCCGCCAATTCCAGTTAACGGCGCAGGCCAAGCCGCTGGATCAACGATGCATAGCGTGGTTGATCTTCGCGTTTGACATAATCCAGCAATTTACGGCGCAGATTGACCATCTTGATCAAACCACGGCGTGAATGGTTGTCATGAGTATGTTCTTTAAAGTGCGCGGTCAGATTATTGATCCGTTCGGTCAAAACCGCAACCTGCACATCGGAGGAGCCGGTATCGCCAGATTTACGGCCATACTCAGCCATCAGCGCCTGCTTGCGCTCAGGTGTAATCGACATCGGATTTCATAACTCCTATTGGAATATTAAAAATGCGCACCGGCGTGAACTCCCCCGCCTCAACAAACCCTAGCGCCAGCGCTTTACCGCGAATCCTGGCGCATATGAGAGTGTCAGAGGGGTAAATCTGGCCGTTACGCGCCAAAATCGGTTGCCCGCGTTTTAAACGGGTTGCATCACTTCCGGTAATGGCCATCGCCGGGATGTCGTCCAGCGGGGTCTCAACCGGCAGCAAATGCTCCGACAGGGATGGGTTATGAACCAATTGTTCCAGCTTATCCAGCGAAATCGCATTCGCCTCGTTGAACGGGCCAACCTTCAGACGGCGTATATCCCGGGCATGGGCGCAACTGCCCAGGCGCAACCCCAGGTCGCGGGCCAGTGACCGCACATAGGTGCCTTTGCCACAAATCAGCTCGAAAACGGCATTGTCCGCATCCAGCACCTCCAGCAGCCGAAATTCAACGACGGATACGGGACGAGGGGAAAGTTCGAATTCCTCGCCGTTCCGCGCCAGATCATAGGCCCGCGCCCCGGCCAGCTTGACCGCGGAAAAGCGCGGCGGAAGCTGCATGATGTCACCGGTAAATTCAGGCAATACAGCGTTTATAGCCGCCTCGCCAGGACGCTCCGCACTGGTAGCGATAGCCGTGCCCTCGGCGTCATCGGTGCTGGTTTGCTCGCCCCAGCGCACTGTAAAACGATAGGTCTTTTGCGTGTCTACTGCATAAGGAACGGTCTTGGTTGCTTCACCCAGGGCAATCGCCAGAATACCGCTGGCCAGCGGATCAAGGGTGCCTGCGTGCCCCGCCTTTTGCGCGTCAAAGGCATAGCGCACCTTACCGACCACCTGCGTCGAGGTGACGCCCACCGGCTTGTCTATGCACACCCAGCCATTTATTGGATTGCCCTTTTTGCCCCGCCTGCCCATTATTTCTGCAAGTCCCGGGCAACCGGTTCCGAGCGAAGCAACCGGTCCAGCTCATCTGCCTTATCAAAGCTCTCATCAAGCGCGAAACGTAATTCAGGCGTATGCCGGATACTGATTTCACGGCCAAGCCGCCCACGCAAAAATCCCGCATGGCGGTTTAACGCTGCAATCACTTTTTTCGATAATTCCACGTCACCGGCAAGCGGGCGGGCATAAACCAAAGCCTGTTTCATATCGGGGCTGATTTGCACCTGTGTCACCGTAATAGATTGACCATAGAGTTCCGGATCCCGCACGTCGTCACGGGTCAGAATTTCCGCCATCCGGTGGCGGATTTCTTCGCCAACACGTAATTGACGTTGCGAGCGCTCCCGCCCCTGGCCCCGCCCGGATTGATGGCCGGTACCGCGTGATGCAGACATGATTGCCTCAGTTATTGCAGAAACATAGGGCTACAGCGTACGGGCGATATGCTCAACTTCGAAGCATTCGATAATGTCGCCGACGCGGACCTCCTGGAAGTTTTCAAACGCCATACCGCATTCGGTACCACCCTGAACCTCTTTCACTTCGTCCTTGAAGCGCCGCAAGCTGGAGAGCGACCCTTCATGCACCACCACATTGTCGCGGATGACACGTACACCTGCCCCGCGCCGCACAACGCCATCGGTTACCAGACCGCCAGCCGCCTTGCCCATCTTCGATACCTTGAAGACATCCAGCACCCGTGCATTGCCAAGCATGGTCTCCCGGCGTTCAGGAACCAGCATACCGGATAGAACATTACGCACATCGTCGATCAGATCATAAATGATGTTGTAATAACGAATTTCCACCCGCGACGATCCAGCCAGCTCCTTTGCCTGAGCGTTGGCGCGCACGTTAAAACCGAACACCGGAGCGTGCGAAGCGGCCGCAAGACTAATATCGGATTCCGTGATGCCGCCAACACCAACGTGCAATAAACGTACACGGACTTCTTCGGTGGACATCTTCTCAAGCGACGCCTGAATGGCCTCGACCGAGCCCTGCACATCGCCCTTCAGAACAATGGGCAGCTCCTTGACCGCGGCGCGCTGCAACTGCGCAAAGACATCGTCCAGCGATGCGCTAGGCGTAACCGCCGTGCGCATTTGCGTCTGCCGGCGCTGACGGAATGTGCTTACTTCACGGGCGCGGCCTTCACTTTCGACAACGATGACATCGTCACCGGCATTTGGCACACTTTGCAACCCCAGAATTTCCACGGGGGTTGATGGCCCTGCTTCCTGCAGCGCGGCGCCGTGTTCATCGGCCAGCGCGCGCACGCGCCCCATTTCCGCGCCCGCAACCAGAATGTCACCACGCCGTAACGTGCCGCCTTTGACCAGCACCGTCGCAACAGGGCCGCGGCCTTTGTCCAGTCTGGCCTCGATAATGACCCCATTGGCGCTGCGCGCCGGGTTGGCTTTGAGATCCAGCAGTTCTGCCTGCAATAAAATCGCCTCCAGAAGCTTGTCCAGATTTGTGCCTTTCAGCGCGGATACGCCGATTGACAGCACATCGCCGCCCAGCTCTTCGGTGAAGATTTCATAGGACAATAGTTCCTGGCGTACCCGGTCGGGATTGGCGTCCGGTTTATCCATTTTGTTGATAGCAACAATGACCGGCACATTGGCGGCCTTGGCATGATGGATCGCCTCAACTGTCTGCGGCTTGACGCCATCATCGGCCGCAACCACCAGCACGACAATATCCGTGGCGCTGGCGCCGCGCGCGCGCATGGCGGTAAACGCCGCGTGGCCAGGCGTATCGATGAAGGTGATCTTTTGTCCCCCGGCGACTTCCACCTGATAGGCGCCGATATGCTGTGTGATGCCGCCTTTTTCGCCCGACACCACATTGGTCTTTCGCAATGCGTCGAGCAGGGATGTCTTGCCGTGATCGACATGGCCCATAACAGTAACAACGGGAGGACGCGGCACCTGATCGGCTGCGTCGTCCTTCACACTATCAAGGCCGATTTCGACGTCGGATTCAGCGACAAGTTTGGCAACGTGTCCCATTTCCTCAACCACCATCTGGGCGATCCCAGGTTCAAGCACCGAATCCATATTTGCTGTTTCGCCCAGGCCGCGCAGGGTGCGCAGAACCTCATTGCCCCGGACGGCCATCCGGTTGGCGAGATCCTGTACGGATATCGCTTCGGGAATCACAACGTCCCGAATAATTTTGTGTTCCCGGTCACCGGATTTCATTGCGTGCCGTTCGCGTTCACGCGCACGGCGGATTGACGCCAGCGACCGCTGCCGTTCGCCCATATCATCATCGAGGGCCGCTTGAATTGTCAGCCGGCCGGCGCGGCGGCGCGGTTCGTCGCGCGCCCGGGGGGGGGCTTTGGGCAGGGCAAGCTTGCGCTTGCCGCGCGCGCCTTTCGCGCCTTCTTCCTCTTCCTCTTCTTCAGGCGTGGTAATAGCTGGTTTGAGGTCTTCTCTTTTTCGCCCGGTGTCAACCTTGCCCGTGGTTTCATCAGGCGTGACAACTAACTCCGGTTCTTTTTCTACTGGGGTTTCAACCAATACTTCAACGGGGGGCGGGGCCAGTGCCGCCGCCTCTGCTGCGGCTTTGGCCAGTTCCGCTTCGGCGCGGCGGCGTTCCGCATCGGCCGCAGCGCTGATGGCTTCGGCCTCCCTGGATTCCAACAGCGCCCGTTCACGCGCCACACGTTCGTCTTCCGTCAATGTGCGCAGAACTTGCCGGCCCTTCCCAGTTTGCATGGGACGGCGTTCAGTTTTTTCCGGCGCTCGTTTGACCGCAGGTGACTGCGGCTGTGGAGCCGGTGCTGGCTTGGCAGCCTCGGCCGGCGCGGGCGCAGCCGCGGGTTCACCAGCCCGTGCTGGCGCCGCTTCGGATTTCACTTCGTCTGCGGACT
>JAUSQH010000535.1 GCA_030652895.1 Alphaproteobacteria bacterium | reverse complement strand
CCGCCTATGGCGGCACGCCGTCGGACGCCAGTGTGGTGCGCGCGATTGCGGACTTGAAGGCCCGCGGTTTCAAGGTGCTGTTTTACCCGTTTGTCATGATGGATATTGAAGCCGGGAATGAATTGCCCGATCCCTATACGGGAAATGCGGGGCAGGCGGTGTACCCGTGGCGCGGGCGCATTACCTGTGATCCGGCGCCCGGGCAACCCGGCACCCCCGATAAAACGGCGGCCGCCGCCACGCAGATTGCGGGTTTTTTTGGTAATGCGGGGGCAGGGGATTTTGCCGTGTCGGGAAGCACTGTCAGCTATAGCGGGCCAGCTGACTGGGGGTTTCGCCGTATGGTCCTGCACTATGCGCATCTGTGTGCGGCGGCGGGCGGGGTGGACGCGTTTGTTGTCGGGTCGGAATTGATTGGCGTGACAACGGTGCGCGACAGCGCCAGCACCTATCCCGCCGTTGCGCATCTGCAAAGTCTGGCGGCGGCTGTGAAGGGGGTGCTGCCGGGTGCGAAAATTTCCTATGCTGCCGATTGGTCGGAGTATTTCGGGCATCAGCCCGGCGATGGCAGTGGCGATGTGTTTTTTCATCTTGATCCGCTATGGGCCGACGCCAATGTGGATTTTGTCGGTATCGACGTCTATATCCCGCTAAGTGACTGGCGTGACGGGGATGCGCATCTGGATGCGCAGATTGCGGATTCGACTTATGAGCTTTCCTATCTGCGCGGCAATATTCGCGGCGGTGAAGGATATGACTGGTATTACGCATCTGCCGCCGACCGGGATAATCAGATCCGTACACCAATTACCGATGGGGCCTATGGCAAACCCTGGGTGTACCGGTACAAGGATTTGTGGAACTGGTGGGGGCAACCGCACTATGACCGTCCCGGCGGTGTGCAAAGCGCAACGCCGACCGCATGGACGCCGGAAAGCAAGCCGGTCTGGTTTACGGAAACCGGGTGCCCGGCAGTGGATAAGGGGGCCAATGAGCCGAACAAATTCATTGATCCGAAATCGTCGGAAAGCTTCGCCCCGCATTATTCGCGCGCCACGCGGGATGATTTTATTCAGCGCCGGTATCTGCAGGCCATCCACCAGTTCTGGGACCCGGAGAGTGCAGTTTTTGTAGCCGGCAATAATCCTGTCAGCGCCATCTACGGCGCGCCCATGGTCGATCCGGAAAATATTTATGTGTGGACCTGGGACGCGCGGCCGTGGCCGGATTTTCCGGCGCGCCGCGATCTTTGGACGGATGCGGATAACTGGCGGCTGGGACACTGGATTACCGGGCGGCTTGGCGCGAGCGGACTGCGCGAGATTGTGGAGAGTATTTTATTCGAATCCGGGTTCACGCAATTTGACGCGACCGGGCTGTACGGGATTGTCGATGGGTTTGTCATTGACCGGATCATGGCCGCGCGGGACGCCTTGCAGCCGCTGATGCAGGCCTATTTTTTCGATGCGGTGGAAAGCGCCGGGGTGATCCGGTTTGTGCATCGCGGCCGCACGCCTGTGGCGAGTGTGAGCCGCGCCGACGTGGTTGCGGTGAACGCCGAGGGGCAGGCGGATTATCAGCTGACCCGCGGGCAGGAGACCGAGCTGCCGCTGGCGCTGAAGCTGCAATATATTGACGGATCCGCAGATTACCGTCAGGGCAGTGTGGATTCACGTAAACTGACCGGGGCGAGTGCGCGGGTTTCGGTGCTGAATCTGCCTATCGTTATGAACCAGGCGGATGGCCAGCGCATTGCCGACAGCCTGTTGCAGGAAGCCTGGACCGGGCGCGAGCGGGCGCGGTTTGCGCTGCCGCCATCCCGGCTGGCGCTTGATCCGGGCGACGTCATTGCGTTTGCGGGTAAAGACAGCAGCCATCGTTTGCGTCTGGAGCGGGTGGCAGACGTGGGCGCGCGGGCTGTTGAGGCCATTCAGGTCGATGCGGGACTGGTGCAGTTTCTGGCGGGTCCGGAGCGCGCGCCCGCACCGCCCCCGGTGAACAGTGTCGGGCGGCCTGTGGTCGAGTTTCTGGATCTGCCGCTGCTGGGGGGCGCGGAGCCGGGGCATGTTTTGCGGGTGGCGGCATTCGCCAGTCCGTGGCCGGGCGCCGTTGCGTTGCATAAAAGTCCGTCGACCAGCGGGTATGTGCTGGACCGTATGATCGAGACGCCGGGCGTGATGGGGGACAGCGATACGGATTTTTACGCCGGGCCTTTGGGGCGCTGGGATATGGGGAATGTGCTGTGGGTGACGTTGTTCGATGGCGTGCTTGAAGCACGCGACGATCTGAGCGTTCTGGGGGGCGCCAATGCGGCGGCGATCCGCAATGCGGCGGGCGAATGGGAAATTTTTCAGTTCGCCAATGCGGAGCTGGTGGCGCCAAACAAATACAAGCTTACGCGGCTGCTGCGCGGGCAGGCGGGAACCGAGCGGGCGATGGGAAATCCGGTGGCGGCAGGGGCGCGGTTTGTGCTGCTGAATGGCGCGGTGCGCGAGACCGGGCTGAGCGCGGAGCAGCGCGGGCTGGCGCTGAACTGGCGTTATGGTCCGGCGTCGCGCACGATCGATGATTTCACCTATCAGACCCAGACAGTGACGGCGCGCGGCGTGGGCCTGCGCCCGCTGAGCGTGGCGCATGTGCGCGTGGCGCGCGATGTGCCGGGCAATGATCTGACATTGAGCTGGGTGCGGCGCACGCGGGTGGGCGGGGATAGCTGGGAGCAAAGTGAAGTTCCGCTGGCGCAGGATAGTGAGCGCTATGAGGTCGATATTCTGAGCGGCGGCGTGATCAAGCGAACGCTGAGTTCGGTGACGCCCAGCGCGGTGTATACGGCGGCGCAGCAGATCGCCGATTTCGGCGTTGCGCCCGCATTGCCGTTGTCGGTGGCGGTCTATCAGATTTCCACCAGCTTTGGGCGCGGAACTGCGCGGGAGGAAACATTCAATGGATGATATGGATATTACCCATACCCTGGCCTATAAAAAGGCGTTCAATCTGTACCTAAGGAAGGGCGTGCCGATTGAGCCGTCATTAAAGGCGATGGCGGTGCAGGAACATCCGTCAACGCATTATATCTGGCGGACGCGGGGCGATGGCAGAGTGCGGGCAACGCATGCGGCGAATAATGGCAGGATATTTTCCTGGGACAATGTGCCGCCGACCGGCCATCCGGGCGAGGATTTTGGCTGCCGCTGCACGGCGGAACCCTATGTGCGGGGCGCAAGCGAGTTTGCGTATCAAGAGCTAGCCGATGCAGCGTCTGACGCATCCCAAAAATGGGAAAATACGGATTTTGCCATCCATTATTATACTGGTCGTGGCAATGGAGTGACGCTATCTGAAACCGGGCACTTGGCTGGCGTGATAGGGCATTACTTCTATGCGTTGGATAAATATAATGATGTGAACGCCCAGATTGTTGATGAAGCCAGAAAACATGCCTCCGGAAACTTTGCGTATGATTTCGGCAACTCATACAGCTTTGACGATTATCTGTATGTCTTTGGCGACAGTGTTGTAAGCGGCGTATTTACCGGCATGGTACGCCACGAGAATGGCATGATGTGCATAAGCGGCGAAGTGAAATATACGTACGACGACACATTCACAGATCCCGCTGATATTAGAGAAAAAGTACTCAGAGGCACCTCCGATCCGGAGAAAGCCGGGCGGCTTGAGCGTTTGATTACAGATGGCTTCGGTAGCTATTTCTCTGTGAAGGACAAATGGAGATCGCGATTTGCCGCCGAGGCGCGGTCTAACCGCCAAACAAGCATTTATCGCTGGGGATAAACCAGTGACAGGTCGCTAAGAAGATATACAGCGCCAAAATAACAAGGATATAAAGCCACACCGGTATGGAAAAAATAATCAGCGCATTGCTGGCCCATTTCCCCTTAAAGGTGTTGCCCATTACCTGGATCGTATCTCGGCGCCATATTCGCCAGATAAGTTCGAAGAATCCAACATAGGCAGCAGCAGGAATCCATCCTAGAACGAGATAAAACACCTCAGGCAATCCTGAATTGGGCGCTCCCGGGCAAAATTTATCCAGTTTTTCCGCAAGACTTCTTTCATAAGGATCACGACCACCCAATTCGAAGCGGCAGGAATCATAAGCCTCCCACGCATGATCAATACTCAGATGAAGCCCTAGATTTATGAATATATAGGCAAGGCCCGCTGCCAGCGCCAACCGGCCAATGCGCAACCACGGGTTCGCCTGCGGTTTCACACTGAAGACGATGACGGGAACGAGGATGATGAGCAGCCAGAACCAGAAATTCATGCGAACAGCATAATAGGTCGTGATTGCGTTGGAAACTTTATTACAAGGGGAAGTGCGGAACAGGTCTTTAGCGTCGACTGAGGGGGCTGACCGGGTGGAAAAAGCCATTGTGTCATGACCTGACCCCAATTACTAGTTTGCTGTACAAGGGGCGATCGCGGTGGGCGTTCAGCGACCGCTAAATTAGGCTGTCCAGACATCGAAAACTTTTATGTCAAGACATGCCCCCGGTACTGCTGCTGAATGGCGCAGTGCGCGAGACCGGCCTACGGCGATTCCAAGGTGCTAACCAACTACACAGGATCGGTGCGAAACGAAGGGAGCGCGTTGCTGATTGAAGTAAAAATCAACTATTTTTTTGAAGACGAATTCACAGATCCCTTGCGGATCAGAGAAGCCAATACAGGGACATCTGATCCAAGCAAAGTTCCACCGGGCGAGCCATTGGAGGGCGAGTTTGGAGGGGCATTGTATCGCATCTACGATGACTGGAGCACAGAACTAACTGCCGTTGTGGATATTGACACCAGCAAAAGCGGTTATAGATGACCCCATTCATAAATCATATCTATTGAGGGCGGCAAAATGACATGTAAGAAGTTCATGATGCTATGGGGATATTTCGGGGGTATGCTGGAAAGCAGCGCCACTAAAAAACTAGCACTCAGTGAGATGCCGATAATCTGCGAACTAAGCCGCATTTGCACTTTGCCATCCGCAATTTTTTTACGGTAAAGCCGTCGCCACGCCAGTTCCCACCAGCCAACATAGGTTGTGGCGGACACCCATCCGAAAACCCGTGCGAGAACGTAATTCCCGCCGTCTGCCACTGCCCACCGCAAATCCTCATCGGTTGGGTTAGGCATTGCCTCTACGGCTTCCCTGATCATATCCCATTTCAACGCTACCGCCAGATTGATCAGCAAGTAACAGACAAGGATTGCAGCCAGAAGCCTGCCCACGCGCCACCACTTCGGCATTTGCGGCGTGGCCGAAAATATAATCAGCGGCACAAGAAATATGTATGTCCAGAACCAGTAATTCATGCGGGCAGCGTACGGACTGGCGATTGCTTTGCAAACTTTATTTCAGGGGGCGGGTTGGGGGTCGGCTGACCGGGCTGACCAAGCGTCGAAAATGTGTGATGTCACTACCTGACCCCGCGTTTTGTTTGAATCTGTTTTTGTGATCTCGTTTCTTCCGGGGACAATGCGTCCCCTTTTTCATGTTCATTCAGTCATCAACCGGTTTTTTTGGGCGCGTGCCGCCCAGGGGAGGAAATAGGTAATGGCGAATACGGCTAATCTGGCGCTGGCTTATCTGGAGGCGGCGCAATCGCAGAAACATGTGACAGTGAATGAGGCGCTGAGCGGACTGGATGTGCTGGTGCAGCTTTCGGTACTGGACCGGGATTTAGCCGTGCCGCCCGCAAGCCCGGTGGAGGGGGACCGCTATCTGGTGGCGGCGGGGCCGACGGGTGCGTGGGCCGGGCAGGAGGACAGGATCGCCGCGTGGCAGGCGGGAGCGTGGGTGTTCCGTATACCGCGTAATGGTTGGCGGGCCTGGGTTGAGGACGAAGCGCTGCCTGTATTTTACGATGGCGGCGCATGGACAGATTTGTTTCGCGCGGGCGCAAGCGACGTGGCGAAAGCGCCGCTGGGCGCGCGCACGTCTTTTCGCATTTTGGAGGAGAGCCATACGCTGGCGCTGGCGGCCACATCGGACACAGCTATCCAAATTCCCGACCGGGCGATCGTGTTTGGCGTAACCGTGCGTGTGCAGACAGCCATCACTGGCGCGGCGTCGTATAATTGCGGCATTGCGGGGGAGACCAGCAAATATGGCGGTTCGCTGGGGATTGCGGCAGGCAGCAGCAATAGTGGCGTGACCGGGCCGACGGCGTTTTACGCCGATACGCCGATACGCTTCACGGCGGTGGGCGGCAATTTCACCGGGGGCGTCGTCCGCGTGGCGATTCATTATCTGGCTCTGGGGGCGTCATTATGAAAGAACAAACCATGAATACCGCCAGCGTGTTTGACATGGAAACCATGGCGCGCAGCATCTGGGGCGAGGCGCGCGGTGAATGCGAGGAAGGCCAGGCGGCGGTGGCGTGGGTGATGCGCAACCGGGCGCAGGCGGCGCAGGCTTTTATTGCGCGGCAAAAGCGCGCGCATCCGTTGTTTGGCGATGGCACACTGGTGGGCGCGTGCCGCGCGCCGCGGCAATTTTCGGCGTGGAACCCCGGTGATGCAAATGCGGTGAAGCTGGCGCGGGTGGGGTTTGACGATGCGTCCTATTGCCGCGCCTTTGCGATTGGCTGTCAGGTGTGGGGTGGACTGATCAACGACCCGACCGGCGGCGCCACGCATTATCACCGTCATGACACCGAGCCCTTCTGGGCGAAAAGCATGAAAGCCACGGCGCTGATCGGCGCGCATATGTTTTATGTGTGAGGATGAATTCCAGGCCAAACTACGCTGGATGGGTCATGCGCTGTCTGCGATTGAGGTGCGGTTTGCGGCACTGTGGCGGGATCTTGTGGTAGCTGCCGCCTTCAATCCCGACCAGCCGCGCGTCCCCGCAGGCCGGTCAGATTGCCGTTTGAATCGCCACCTGTATAGGCGTGGTTCTAGCGGCGGGTGTGAAATGTGTGATCCGTCCGGAAATACAAAGTCATCCGCGAAAGCATCTAATTTCGGGGTTTTCATGGCGTGCCCCCTGTTTGTCCTGCTTTTATTGGCGATAGTGCGGGGAAAAACACCATGGTTTGCCAGAAATGATTTACCTGAGGGCGTGCAGCGCACTCCGGAATCTGTAAACATTGTCAATCGCAGGGTTTCGATGCAGACTTAAAATACCAATTGAGGATAATTTGATGGACGACATCGCGTTTAGCTCCGCCAGCGAACTTTCAGCCATGGTGCGTGACCAAAAGATCAGCAGCGTCGGATTGCTGCAACATTTTCTGGATCGTGTGGCGCGCTTTAATCCAGCCCTGAACGCCATTGTCGCCATGAATACCGAAGCAGCGATGGCGCGGGCCGTTGAAGCGGACAAGGCGCTGGCCGCCGGGCAGTCCTGGGGGCCGCTGCATGGCCTGCCGATAACGATCAAGGATTCATTTGAAGTTGCTGGAATGCCCACCACCAGCGGTGCGCCGGAATTGCGCGATTATCACCCCAAAGAAAACGCTGTTGCCGTGCACCGGCTGATTGACGCGGGCGCTATTGTCTTCGGCAAAACAAATCTGCCGCTCTATGCGGGCGATCTGCAAAGCTATAATGACGTTTACGGAACAACTAATAACCCCTGGGATCTTAGCCGCACGCCGGGCGGCTCAAGTGGCGGCGCGGCGGCAGCGGTTGCGGCCGGACTTTGCGGTATGGAAATGGGCAGCGACATTGGCGGATCGATCCGCACCCCATCGCATTTTTGCGGGATCTACGGCCATAAACCAAGTTGGGGACTGGTTTGCGGGCGCGGACATATACCTGGGCCGCCGGGAAGCCTCTCGGTAGACGATATTGGCGTCACTGGACCGATGGCCCGGGCGCCGGAGGACTTGGCGCTGGCGCTTAATTTCATTGCCGGACCGGACCCGCTGATGGGGCCGCCGCGCCCGGCTGGCTTGCCCGCTGCAAATGACAAGCCGCTAAAAGGATTGCGTATCGCCGCCTGGGTTGATGATCCGGTCTGTCCCGTGGATCGTGCTGTTGGCGACAGCATGCAATCTATGCTGGATGCGCTCGCCAAGGCCGGAGCATACGTCAATGACAAGGCGCGGCCTGAAATAGATTCAAAATCGGCTTTCGCCATTTTTACCCAATTATTGATGGGTGTTGTGGCTGCGGGTTTTCCTGAGCCTGTGCTGGCGAGGCTGCGTGAAAATGCCCAGAACGCTGATCCCAAAGAAATGAGCTTCACGGCGCGTTCCGCGCTAGGCGCGACACAAACCCACCGCCAATGGCTGTCCGCCAACGAGGCGCGCCAGCGTATCCGCGCCAAATGGGCGGAACTGTTCAAAGACTATGACGTACTGCTGTGTCCGGTGACGCCTACCGCCGCATTTCCCCACGATCACGGCTATCAGATGGCGCGCATGATTGAGGTAAATGGGCGTCCATTTCCCTACATGGATCAATTTTTCTGGGCTGGCATTGTCGGCATGGCCTATCTGCCCTCCACGACCGCGCCTATCGGCCGCACTGCGGCGGGCCTTCCGGTTGGTATGCAGATTGTTGGCCCCTATTATGGCGATCTCACCACGATCCGGGTGGCCGGACTGCTGCGCGAGATCACGGGGGGTTTTGTCCCGCCGCCAGGATATGCGTGAGTCAGATAAAAGGGGAGAAGGATAACCTCCCCTTCTTCCCTTTTCCTAATTGTAACCTCTCACTCAAACTCAAGGCCCTTCAGATCGCCATCCGCGCGCCATTGATGCAGGATGTCGAAAAACTCCTGAGGGCCGCCGCCGTAGGAACCGGCGAGGAAGCCTTTTGACGGGTCGCTTGTGTTGCCTTCATTGTTGTAATAGCCGGGTGTGCATTCCGCGTAATAGCGCGCGCCGAGGCGCGCCTTGCTGCGCATGGTGTTGACCCAGCCGGCTTCTGCCTCTGGCGTCGCCTCCACGCTTTTGGCCTGGCGGTCCATGGCGTGTTTGATGACATAGGTGATATGTTCCGCCTGCTCGTTCAGCAGATGCGTGAAGTTTGGCGGAAAGCCGGTTTGCGTATAGCCCATGAAAAAGCAGTTCGGGAAGCCATTCGCATATAAGCCATGGAACGTGGAAAGCCCGTTGGCCCATTTTTCACCCAGCCGCACCCCATCACGGCCGATAATGTCGTAGCCGGACCTTTGGGTGTAATTCGTGCCAACCTCAAAGCCGGTGGCGAAGATGATGCAATCGACTTCATATTCCACGCCGCCCGCCACGATGCCTTTTTCGGTTATGCAGCCGATGCCCTTGCCGCCGGTGTCCACCAGCTTGACGCCGGGAAGATTGTAGGTGTTCAGATATTTGTCGTCAAAAGTGGGGCGCTTGCAGAATTGCCGGTAATAGGGCTTGAGCGCCTCGGCTGTCGCCTGGTCCTTCACGAGGGTTGCGGCGCGCG
>JAUSQH010000529.1 GCA_030652895.1 Alphaproteobacteria bacterium | reverse complement strand
CGACAGTCAGGATTCCGTTGGCCAGGGCGACACCATGGTTAATCGATAGATCCATCAGGCCGTGCGCAGATTCCGCACAGATGGTTTCATAATGGGTTGTCTCGCCGCGGATGACACAGCCCAGGGCGATATATCCATCGTACCGCGGGGCCTGCGTCTGGTGGTTCCGCCCCTCAATGGCGAAGCGTATGGCGCCTGGTATTTCAAAGGCGCCGCTTACTTCGTAGCGGTCATAGGTTGCGCCTTGCTTTTCAAGCTCCGACACCACGCCTTGCAAAAGCGCATCAGAAATATGTGCGTAAAAGCGCGCTTCAACAATCATAATATGAATCGGACCGGCCATGACTAATCAATCTTTCGGCGTAATGTGCATGACGTCGGCAATCTTTAGTCCATAGCCTTCCAGCCCGATAATGTGCTTGTTGGCGGTGTTGGAAAGTAGCGTCAGTTCTTTCACGCCAAGATCGACGAGTATCTGTGCGCCTACGCCATAATCGCGCAATTCCCGCACGCCGCCTTTGCGGCCACGCATCAGAATATCAGAAACAATAGTCGCCTTGGTGTCGCGGATCAGCACGATCACCCCGCGCTCCAGCTTAGAAATCATTTCCATGGCCCCGTGCAGCATACCGGTATGGCCGCTTTTGGCGCCCAGCAGATCATCAAACACATTGATGGCGTGCATGCGCACGGGAACCGGATCCGGACCCGAAATGTCCCCCTTTACCAGAGCGATATGTTCGGCATATTCCACAACATTGATATAGACATACAGCTTGAATTCGCCGCCAAACATGGTGTCGATATCGGTTTCGACGGCGCGGTGAATGATACGGTCATAGCGGCGGCGATAGGCAATCAGATCGGCAATCGTCGCGACTTTCAGGCCGTGGGTTTGCGCAAAGCCAACCAGGTCCGGCAACCGCGCCATGGTGCCGTCTTCGTTCATGATTTCACAGATGACGCCGGCAGGGTTCAGTCCCGCCAGCCTGGCCATATCGACCGCCGCCTCGGTATGACCAGCGCGCACCAGAACGCCCCCGTCGCGCGCCATTAGCGGAAACACGTGTCCTGGCGTTACGATGTCCGGAGCGCCCTTTGTCGGGTCGATCGCGACTGCAATTGTGCGTGCACGGTCATGCGCCGAAATACCGGTGGTCACCCCTTCCCGTGCTTCGATGGAAACTGTAAAGGCCGTTTGGTGGCGCTCCTGATTATTGGACGCCATCAGCGGAATGCCCAGTTCCTTAATCCGCTTGCCAGTCATGCTGAGACAGATAAGCCCCCGGCCATGTTTAGCCATGAAATTAATCGCGTCGGGCGTTGCCATTTGCGCAGGAATAATCAGATCGCCTTCATTCTCGCGATCTTCGTCGTCCACCAGAATGAACATGCGGCCATTGCGCGCGTCTTCGATTACATCCTCGATGGGCGAGAGAAATTCCAGCAATTCTTCATGGGTTTGCTTACCCGTCATTACGTCAGACATTTAAGGCTCCACCTGTACCAGCCGGGCGACATAGCGTGCGACTGTGTCCACTTCAATATTGACCTGATCACCCACACCAAGCTTGCCAAAGGTCGTTGCCTGTTGCGTATGGGGAATAATGTTAACGCCGAAACTTCCGCTCTCGTGATTTTCAACTACTTCGTTTACCGTCAGGGATACCCCGTCCAGCGCCACGGAACCCTTTGGGGCAATATAGCGCAACAGGTCACGCGGCGGCTCAAATGTATAGCGAATACTGTCGCCCTCGGGACGGATCGCCGCAATACGGGCCATGCCATCCACATGGCCGCTGACAATATGCCCGCCAAGCTCGTCGCCCACCCTTAGTGGACGTTCGAGATTAATGGCGTCACCCGGCTTGCAGGCCTTAAGATTGGTGCAATTCATGGTCTCGGCCGAAGCATCGACCGCAAACCAGGCCGCGCCATCCGGGGCGCGCCCCTTGTCGACGACGGTCAGGCACACGCCCGAACACGCGATCGACGCGCCGATCTCCACCCGCTCAACCGGATAGGCAGTCCCGATTACCATACGGGTATCGCCGCGCCGTTCAATGGCGCGTATCGTTCCGACGTCTGTGACTATTCCTGTAAACATGATCTATTCTTAAGCCTGTCTGCGATAGGTTTCCACAACATCATGGCCTAAATGGCGTATGGATTCACGCAAATAGACTGGCGATTGTGCAAGATGGTTAAGGCCAAGCGGGCCGATGGCCCCCAATCCGTCGTCCCCAATCAGTTTTGGGGCCCGGAACCAGACGATCTGATCAACCATATTCGCCTGTAACATGGACGCGATCAGCGCCGAACCACCCTCTATCAGTAGCCGGGTAATGCCACGTTCCGACAGGGCGTTTAGCATGGCGGCACTATTCAACATACCGTTTCCGCCGGATATGATTTCAATGACTTCCACCCCAGCGTCTCGAAAGGCCTGTTTACGCAAGGGGTCGCCATCGGGCCGGGTCAGCAGCCAGACGGGGATGGTGTGCGCGCTTTGAACCAGCTTTGAAGTCAATGGCAGACGCATACGCCCATCCGCAACAATCCGCACGGGCGAGGCTTGCGCCAGACCCGGCAGACGGCAGTTCAATTCCGGATCATCCGTTATCGCGGTGGTGCCGCCAACGAGTATGGCGTCATGTTCCACGCGCAAAAAATGCCCGTGAGCGCGCGCCGCGTCGCCCGTGATCCATCTGCTTTCACCGCTGGCGGTGGCGATTTTGCCGTCCAGCGTACTGGCGATCTTCACCGTCACCAACGGCAGATTTTGTACGATCCGCGAAATAAACCCCGCATTCAGTCGCGCGGCCTGCTCCGCACACAGACCAATATCAACTGTGATTCCTGCGTTACGTAATTTCTCAAACCCCTGCCCCGCCACGCGCGGATCCGGATCGGAAATTGGCGCCACAACCCGCGCAATACCCGCCGCGATCAGCGCATCGGCGCAGGGCGCGGTTTTACCCCGATGTGCGCACGGCTCCAGACTGACATAGGCGGTGGCGCCTTTTGCCGCACTTCCCGCGCGCGCCAGCGCTTCGGTTTCCGCATGGGGCCGGCCGCCTGTCTGTGTCCAGCCGCGGGCAATAATATGCTCGCGCGCAATGACGCAGCCGACTGCGGGATTGGGCCAGGTCTCGCCCAGCCCGCGCCGCGCCAGGTTCAGCGCTGTCTCCAAAAAATGCAGATCGCGCGCGGGGTTGGGTGAGGATGTCACGGCGAAAGTTTATCCTTAGCAAGTTTCTTACTATTCGGCTTGGAGGCAGACAAATGGGGACAAGACTTGAACCTGTAAATTTCACTCATCGCAAATCATGGTCATTTTAGCGGCAATTGCGAATTGAAGAAAGCGAACAGACCGGGAAATATTCACAGACGATGGCTCGTCCTATATGAATTATGAGAAGCAATAACCGTGATCAATGGGGCATCTCAAAGCGCATTCATTTAGAACACAGCGCCGCCATCAGTCATCGTCACCAGGAATGCGATTGACGATCTCTCCCACAAAACTTTCAAAGTCCTTTGCCTCGCGGAAATTTTTGTAGACGGAGGCGAAGCGGACATAGGCGACGGGGTCGAGATTGGCCAGGCCTTCCATGACCAGCTCGCCGACATGCGCGGAGGGGATTTCGCTTTCGCCCATGCTTTCCAGGCGGCGTACAATTCCTGTGAGCATGCGGTCAATGCGTTCCGCGGGAACCGGGCGCTTGCGCAGGGCGATTTCCACGGAACGGGCGAGTTTGTCGCGATCAAATGGCGAGCGGCGGCCGTTTTTCTTGACGATCATCAGTTCGCGCAACTGCACCCGTTCAAATGTCGTGAAGCGGGCGGCGCAGGCATTGCACATGCGCCGCCGCCGGATGGCCGACTGATCTTCGGTCGGCCGCGAGTCCTTGACCTGGGTTTCCTCGTTACTGCAAAAGGGACAGCGCATCCGCCCGCGCTCAGCTATAGATCGGGAAAGCGCTGCACAGGTCCAGCACCTGATTGCGCACTTTGGCCTCAACGGCGCTATTATCATCGGGATTGGCGGCCAGCCCGTCGAGCACTTCAACGATCAGCGATCCGACAGTCTGAAACTCTTTAATCCCGAAGCCGCGTGTTGTGCCCGCAGGCGTGCCAAGGCGGACACCCGACGTAATCGCCGGTTTTTCCGGATCAAACGGAATGCCATTTTTGTTGCAGGTGATATGCGCGCGCTCCAGACTTGCTTCTGCGGCTTTGCCCGTCAGCTTTTTGGGGCGCAGATCCACCAGCATCAAATGCGTGTCGGTGCCGCCCGAAACAATGTTCAGCCCGCCTTCGACGAGGCGTTCCGCAAGGGCCCTGGCGTTATCCACGACGGCGCGCGCATAGCCGCGAAATTCCGGGCGCAGCGCTTCGCCGAACGCCACCGCCTTGGCGGCGATCACGTGCATCAACGGCCCGCCCTGCAAGCCGGGGAACACCGCGGAATTGATTTTCTTTGCAATGGTTTCGTCATTGGTCAGGATCATGCCGCCACGTGGACCGCGCAGGGTTTTATGCGTCGTCGTCGTCACCACATGCGCATGATCGAGCGGACTGGGATGCACCCCGCCCGCGACCAACCCCGCAAAATGCGCCATATCGACCATGAAATAGGCGCCAACGCTGTCCGCGATCTGGCGGAAGTTCGCAAAATCAATGATACGCGGATAGGCGGAGCCGCCTGCGATTATGAGTTTCGGCTTTTGGCTGCGCGCCAGCGCGGAAACCTCGTCAAAATCTATACGGTCATCCTGACGGCGAACGCCATATTGCACCGCTTTGAACCATTTGCCGGACTGGTTTGCCGCGGCGCCGTGGGTCAGGTGACCACCCGCATCCAGGCTCATGCCCATTAATGTATCACCGGGTTGCAACAGCGCCTGAAAAACCCCCTGATTTGCCTGGGCGCCAGAATGCGGTTGCACATTGGCGAAGCCGCATCCAAACAGTTTGCGCGCGCGCTCAATCGCCAGGTCCTCGGCAATGTCGACAAATTCGCAACCACCATAATAGCGGCGTCCGGAATAACCTTCGGCGTATTTATTTGTCAGGATTGATCCCTGCGCCTCAAGCACTGCGCGTGAGACAATATTTTCCGATGCGATCAGTTCAATCTGGGTTTGCTGGCGCACCAACTCCTTGCTAATGGCGGCGGCAATCTCCGGATCGCGTGTCGCCAGATCTTCTGTAAACATACCACCGGCAACATCGGAAATGTTGCCGCCACTTCTGCCGGTTACCGTCATGACACGCCCTCGCTAAAATCCGGTTCATATCACAGAACACCCACATCCGCCAAGGATGACGCCACATATGCACAAGATATAGTGACAAAATGGAGTTCAATAACACAATTAAATATAACGCCAGGAGTTTGGCACAAATCAACTTATACTTAATGGAATATTAAGTCTTATCCTTCATTTTGTAGAGATAGAAGTATTACGGGGCCGGTACTTTCCAGTATCTACCCGTCCTTCCTCCGCAGGTTATACTAATGACTACAGAAAACAGTAACCCGAACGTCGCGGACGAAATCCTGATTCTTGCAGTCAGTATTGTCACCGCCTATGTACGGAATAATGTCGTTCCACCGCAACAAATGGGGCACTTAATCCGCGCGGTGCATGCGGCGCTGGCTACGACGGGTTCGTCCGAAAGCGGCGTGGCAGACGATTTGACCCAACCTGCGGTTCCGGTTCGCAAGTCAATCACCCCGGATTATCTTGTCTGCCTGGAAGACGGCCGCCACCTGAAAATGCTGAAGCGCTATCTGCGCTCGCACTATAAAATGACCCCGGACGAATATCGAACCAAGTGGGGCCTGCCTGCCGACTATCCGATGGTCGCACCAAATTATGCAAAGCAACGTTCTGAATTCGCTAAAAAAATTGGTCTTGGCCGCACTTTGGAAAGCTGAATTGAATCAGTTCGCCGCGACTTTTTCCAGTTTCAGAATCCTGTCCACCCGGAAAGTGCGGTCTTCCTTGTGCTGCAGGCAATAAGCCCGCATGCCGGTGAAACTTTTCCCCTGATAAGTTTGCGGACCAACCTCGCGCGGAAGGATAGCGCGCTCGGATCTCGTATCATTGGCCTTCAGGTAGGTCATTTGCAGCTTAGACCCGTCCGCAATCGCCTGCTCGATGAGCGTTATTCTATCTTGCAGCGGCAATTTCCGCTCTGCCGAGCGATACTGGTAGCCAGTGAGAAACGAAAAAATCCGATAGTCAGCGCGGATATCCTGTTTCTTGATCCGTGTTTTCAGAAGGACGCCTTCAAAAGAAGTGCAGCGGCTTAACGCCACATACATCTGCCCCGCCACAAACGTGCCGCGGCCAATATCAATCATCACATGATCAAAAGTTTTTCCCTGGCTTTTATGAATGGTAATGGCCCAGGCAAGACGGAACGGATATTGGGTAAACGAACCAACCGGCTCGGATACAAGCGCACCTTCTTCCAGAGTAAAACGATAAACTTCCCATGTATACGGATAGACCCATACAAGATCTTCATCACTGTCCTGCAGCCGGACCTCCACGTAACGCTCGCCCTCTTCGTCCTGCCTGAACGCTTCGATGACCCCAACGCTGCCATTTACCCAGCGTTTTTTTGAATCGTTGTTCAACAACATGATTTGCGCGCCCACCTTGAACTGCAGGTCCGTGGCGGTTGGGAAATACTCCTTGCCAAAATCACCGGCGATCTGTGCCTGGGAATTGTGAAGCTTGCCTTTTAAAGCCTGCAGCTTCGCGTCATTGATTTCATCGGCTTTTTTGTTGGTGGTAGTAAGACTGATATAGAAACCGTCCTTGCATGCTTCGGGGGTTGTATTTTCCTTCATCCCAAAGCGGGAGTTAAGCCGGGCGATATCCGGATCTTCCACTGAATTGTTGCGAATACGGTTGAGCAAATCGACAAAGTGCTGGTCTTTCTGGCGGTAAACTTTTTCCAGCTCAACGATCTCCAGCGATAGATTTTCCATTACATGGGCGCTGAAAAAAAAAGGGGTTTTGTAATGCGTTGTAAAAATTTCTTTTTCCTGCCCCGTTACCACCGGCGGCAGCTGATATAGATCGCCCACAAATATCATCTGTACACCGCCAAATGGTGCATCCAGAACCGGACCATACATGCGCAAAAAAATATCGATGCAATCGAGCAGGTCGGCGCGCACCATGGACACTTCGTCAATAATGATGCTTTTCAAATTCTTATAGAGGCGGGTTTTGTCACCGCGTGGTTTAGTCTTCTTGTCCTTGATTTTTTGTGGCGTAACATCAACATAGAAGTTGAAAAAGTTGTGAATGGTCTGGCCCTTCACATTCAGGGCGGCCACGCCTGTAGGAGCCAGCACCACCGGCCTTTTTCGCGTGTTCGCGCAATAGTGCGAAAGCAGGGTGGATTTACCGGTCCCTGCTTTGCCGGTTATGAACAGGCACTGATCCGTATCCTCCATCAGATGCAGCGCGCGCTGAAACTGATCGTTTATTTCGATGTCAGGAACATTCTTCATGAGGGCGGTATTTGTGACGCCTCCATATCTTTCAGAAATTCCGTAATGCGTTTGGCGTTGACGCCCAGATCGCTTTGACCGAAACGGCTGACAGAGCGCATATCAATCCTGCTGCCATCGCCTTCCGGTGTAATACGAATCACCACATCGTCTTTGAAACGCATGTTTTTGGTCACAGCCGTTGCTTCGATGCGACCGGCGTCCGCGTCCTCCCCGGCTACTGTCCAGCCGCGCGCGTCAATAATTTTTTGCGCCTTTGCAAATGCCTCCGATGGCGGCGCGGACAATATCATCGGCTTGATTCCGGGATATGCGGTCTTTTGGAGCTCCGCTACTGTTTCCCCTCCATAGTCCGCGGTATTTGGCGCATCCGCCCTCAGCGGTAGTATATCAACGAATTTCGGCGGATTTTCCGTATCCGTCGTAATATCGTGAATTGGCGGCACGCTGAACGCGGCCATAATTTGTGGCGCCATCGGTACGATAATCAGTCCAGAAACGATTATACCTGCCCAGGCCCGATTGCGGCCGGAGGCCATTCGTGTCCGCCACAGACCCACCACAGACACCGCAAGCGCGATAAATCCGAGCGCGACCCCGGCCAGGAAAAGCATAAAACCAATTTCAATATTTAGCCCGGCCGTGCTAACCGAAACATATCCGCCGAGCATAAGCGCGGCCGCCACTAATGCTAATCCAAGTCCGGCGGTTGCCGTACGTGAGGTGCGTGCTGGTGACGTGGAACCCATCTGTGACATGAAAGTCTCCCTGGATTTATGGGCTTACTTCGAAGCCCCTATTTATTTTTGGCCAGCACATAGCGCAGTTTCGCTATCGCGTTGCTGCTGAGTTGAGCTTCGCTCATATTGGAGGGGCCGACAATGGATACTTCAATACCAGTGGCGGGATCGATGGCCGACACTTTGACAGAATTGCCGATACGGACAAATTCGATCAAAACATCTTTGTCCGCGCTATCTGGCATTCGGTCGTTTCCTGTTGAAACTAGGCGGCCCTTTTTAGCTGATGCTTGGTCCAGACCTTGTCCATCGCCACCACCAGCCGTTCCATCATTTCATCCGTATGCAGCGGATTTGGCGTGAAACGCAAACGTTCGGTGCCGCGTGGGACTGTCGGGTAATTAATCGGCTGCACGTAAATACCGTGCTCGAACAGCAATTCATCGGAAATACGCTTGCACAAATTGGCGGTTCCCACCAGCACGGGCACAATGTGGCTTTCCGAGGGCATTACGGGAAGCGCCGCGTCGATAAGTAACTTTTTCAGCCGTGCTGAACGTTCCTGATGCCGCTCACGCAAAGCATGGTTCTTTTTCAAATGACGCACACTGGCCAGAGCGCCCGCGGCCAGCACCGGCGACAGTGACGTGGTAAAAATAAATCCCGGCGCATAGGAACGCACAACGTCCACCAATGTAGCGCTGCTTGCGATATAACCGCCCATAATACCGAATGCCTTGGCAAGCGTGCCTTCAATTACATCGATACGCGAGGCCGCGCCGTCACGTTCCGACACGCCCCCACCATGTTGGCCATACATGCCAACCGCGTGCACTTCATCAATATAGGTCAGGGCCTTATATTTCCGGGCGACGTCACAAATATCATTGATAGGGGCAATGTCCCCATCCATTGAGTAGACCGACTCAAAGGCGATAATTTTTGGCTGTTCGAGATCAAGAGTCCGCAAAATCGATTCGAGATGAGCCACGTCATTGTGGCGGAAAATTTCTTTCGGGCCGCCCCCTTGCCGGATGCCGGCAATCATCGAAGCATGGTTCAGCGCATCTGAGACAATGGCCGCGCCAGGCAGCACTTTCGCCAGGGTGCTCAACGTCGCCTCATTGGAGATATAGCCGGAAGTAAACAGCAATGCGGCCTCCTTCCCATGCAGGCTGGCGAGTTCCTGCTCCAACTGAACGTGATAGTGGGTCGTACCGGATATATTGCGTGTGCCACCCGAACCCGCGCCGCAACTCTGCAACGCCTGCTGCATAGCTGCTATCACTTCCGGATTTTGCCCCATACCGAGATAATCATTGCTGCACCAGACAATAATTTCCCGTTCGGCGCCATCAACATGGTGGACGGCATGGGGAAAATCGCCCCGCCGCCGCGAGATGTCCGCAAACACCCGATAGCGGCCTTCCGTCTTAAGTTTCCCCAGCGCCTGCGCAAAAATCTGATCGTAATTCATCTACGTGCTCACTTAGTACAACCCGCTTGCCTAACCAATGTTTACCGCAATAAGGTTAATTTACCCAATAATATTGAGTTTGTTGAGGCCCCTCATACGTTCGCCACAATGCCAGAGCGCGGCATAGATTACCCACTGCCGCGCTCAATATACGAGGTTTTTCGCCCTACCGCAATTTCCATTGCGGCGTTATTGCATACAGGGAGCGTCCGAATGTTATGCGGCGCGGATATCGGACAGGAAGCTGCCAATTGCGGTTTTCAACATTTCGCCCTGTTTGGCCAAATCGCCTGATGCGGCCTGCACCTGGCTTGCCGCCCCGGCGGTTTCACTCGCCGCCTGGCTGACGCCGCCAATGTTCGCCGATACCTCGCCCGTACCCCGTGCGGCTTCCTGCACGTTGCGCGCGATCTCCTGGGTCGAGGCACCCTGCTCCTCCACGGCCGCGGAAATGGCCGCAGCGATCTGGTTGATCTCCTCGATCGTCTTGCTGATACCCCCGATCCGTGTCACCGAATCGCCGGTCGCGGTCTGCATCGCTCCGATCTGCGCCGCGATTTCCTCCGTCGCCCTGGCGGTCTGATTGGCCAGCGCCTT
>JAUSQH010000501.1 GCA_030652895.1 Alphaproteobacteria bacterium | reverse complement strand
CCATTACTTGCCTGGGTGGTTTGAAACTGATCTTCGGCAAACTTCGGCAACTGCGCGGTACCATACATCGCGTCGTCACGCACCATCAGGGGAGGCGATACTTCTGTATAGCCAAATTCCGTCGTATGCAGGTCCAGCATGAAAGCCGCAAGCGCGCGTTCCAGTTTCGCCAGTGCGCCTTTCAGCACCACAAAACGCGCGCCGGAAAGTCTGGCGGCCGTTTCAAAATCCATCAGCCCCATGGCCTCGCCAAGGTCAAAATGTTCTTTCGGAGAAAAAGAGAATTCGGGCGGCGCGCCGTGGCGGCGCACTTCCCTGTTGGATTTTTCGTCTGCGCCATGCGGCACATCGTCCAGCGGCAAATTGGGAATGCCGCCAAGCAGCGTATCCAGTTCCGCCTGAATTTCGCGCTCGCGCGTTTCGCCCTCCTGAAGACGCTGCTTTAGATCAGCCACCGCATCAATCAGAACCTGCGCCGCGGCCGCATCGCCCTTGCCCTTGGCCGCGCCGATCTGCTTTGAGGCGTCATTGCGGGCTTTCTGCAATTCCTGGAGTTGCGTTACAAACGCCCGGCGCGCGGCATCCATCTGCAAAATTTGCGCAGACATCGGGGCCAGCCCGCGCGACTTTAACCCCGCATCAAATTTTTCAGGGTGATCACGGATGAATTTCAGATCGTGCATTACTTTGATAAATCCTCGCGGGCGATTCGCTTATTCGGCCTCTGGCTCGGCTCTTTTACGCTCGATCAGGCGCACCAGAAAGATCGAAATCTCATAAAGCAGCAATATGGGCACCGCGAGCGAAATCTGACTGATCGGATCAGGCGGCGTCAGAAAGGCGGCTACGGCAAAAACCCCCACAATCGCATAGCGGCGTTTTTCGCGAAGCCCCCGGCTGCTGACAATCCCAACCCGGCCCAGCAGGGTCAGCAGCACCGGCAACTGAAAACACAGGCCAAAGGCAAATATAAAGGTCATGACCAGGCCAAGATATTCGTCAACCTTGGCCTCGAACTGAATAGGCAGGCCAAGCCCACCCGCATCACGCTCAAACCCCAGAAAGAAATTTAGCGCCAATGGCATGACAAGATAATAAACCATTGATGCGCCGACCAAAAACAAAACCGGCGTCGCAGCAAGGAATGGCATGAATGCGCGCCGCTCGTCGCGGTACAGGCCGGGCGCGACAAAGGCGTAAATCTGTACTGCGATATACGGAAACGAAATGCACAACGCGCCAAACATCCCGACCTTGACATAGGTGAAAAATATTTCCTGCAAGGCCGTGGCGATAAGCCGTTTGTCGCCGCCCGCAGTTGCGTCCGCATAGGGCTGCACCAGAAATGCGTAAATTTCTTCCGAGAAAAAATAGCAAACGCCGAACGCGATTGAGAAAACAACCATCGACTTGATCAGACGCGAACGCAGTTCAATCAAATGATCAAGCAACGGGGCACTGCTGGCGTCTATCTCGTCCTGACTCATGCTACTAAGGCGTCCCGGCTAAAGCTTTGGTTCAGGCGGAATATCTTCTTCCTCCGGCGAACCGGCAACAGGATCGGCGGACTTGCCGTCAATGCGAAAAGGGTCCATCGGCTGTTTGAAGCGCTCAATATCCTTGCGCAATCCGTCAAGTTCCGCCTCACGCCCCATTTCTTCCAAATTGAATTGAAACTCCCGCGCCATGCGCCGCGCCTTGCCCATCCACTGGCCAGCCGTTCGCATCAATTGCGGCAATTCACGCGGGCCCACAACGATGACCGCGATCACAGCTATCACCAGCAGCTCCTGCCAGCCGATATCAAGCATGGTGATGCCTAGCCTTTATTCACGCCGTCATTGTCTTGTTTTATCTGTGGCGGCGTATCATCCTCCGACATGCCCTGACGGAAACTTTTGATGCCTTTTGCAACATCTCCCATCAGATCAGAGATTTTGCCGCGCCCGAATAACAGCACAACAAGTAAGGCGACGATCAGTATGTGCCACATGCTCAGCATTTTGTGAAATAACTCCCGATTAAACTGCCGGTTCGACGTCCAATGCGCAGTGTGTCAGAATCTCTGCTGCAACGCAATGAAAGGCGACTATTGGTGCGCGTCCGGATTGCCCTCACGGCCGCAGCGGCACGGAAACACCAGCGCGGATTCCGCATCGATGCTTACGCCAATCTGCGCCCCGGCAGGTGGACTGCTTACAAGAGGGGCGCGGGCCTGCATGCGCATTCCATTCGCCAGGGACAATTCAAGCAGCCTGTCCTGGCCATGCGGGCTGGCGCGCAGGACTGTTGCACTGGCCTGGCCTGTTACGCCTGCCCCATTTACCGGACCCACGCGTAAATGTTCCGGGCGGATCAGCACTTCGGCGCCGGCCCCTTCGGACAGTCCTTTTGCGCCAATATCGCCAAGTGGCGTTTCGATGCGCCCGCCCTTCACCACCCCGTGCACACGATTGAAGTGGCAGAAAAACTCTGCCGCTTCGGCGTCCACCGGGTTGAAATACAGCGCGTCCGGCGCGCCGGTTTGCACAAGACGGCCCTTGCGCATCAGGGCAATACGGTCAGCCAGAAGCATGGCTTCTTCCGGATCGTGGGTCACCATCACCGTAGCGGCCCCGCTTTGCGCCAGAATGGCGACGGTCTGTGCCCGCACATCGTCGCGCAGACGCCGGTCAAGCCCCGAGAATGGTTCGTCCATCAGCATGATTTTCGGGCGCGGGGCCATGGCCCGGGCCAGCGCCACACGCTGCTGCTCTCCCCCCGACAGGGCGTGGGGATAGGATTGCGCATATTTAGCCATATCTACGGCCTGCAGCGCCGCCATCGCCGCATCATGGCGCGCCGCCCGGCCTAACGCCGACAGCCCGAACGCCACATTGTGCAACACGTCCAGATGGGGAAACAGCGCATAATCCTGAAACATCAGCCCGACGCCACGTTTTTCCGGCGCAACAAAGACATCGGTCCCGGCGACTTCCTGTCCATCTATCAGTATCTGCCCAGAGGTTTGACGGACCAGGCCGGTAATTATCCGCAACAGCGTGGATTTTCCGCATCCCGATGGCCCAAGCAGGCAGACAAACTCCCCGGCGGCCACACTGAACGAAACATCATCCACCGCCAGCATCCGGCCATAGCGGTGCGAGACATGCGCCAACGTCAGGCGCGGCGCAATTTGCGCCGCCGCAATAGCGGTTTTTTCCAGTTCAGATGTTGCTATAGGCATGGAGCCCTTTAAACCTGCCTTACTATCAGTCCAACAAAATCATCTCACGCACTTAGTTGCAACTAATTATTAATACTGGATAGGCATCAGAACATAGTCCCATAGAATATCATAGCACATTGCTAACCTGTCGATTGAATTAGGGCGTTCTAGAAATTAGACACAATAAGGTGGCCACGTGCGGGCGTACTGACATACAGTCGCCGCTAGCCCGGTTTTTTGCGACCGCCGTCCAATTGTTGCTGCATTGATGCGGCAATCTCCCGCGCGCCATGCAATCCCTCATCTTGCAGTCCCTTGATAACCCCGCCGCGGTCGTCAGTTGAACTGTTCTGGCTGAGCTTCCACTTGCCTACAATGCTGATAATCTCAAACTCCAGCCCCACAATGTGGCCGACCAGGGCATCGGTGTATTCCTTTGGCGCATCGCTCACAAGCCAGGGGTCCGCGCGCCGCCTCTCTTGGGAATCAGTTAATTGTTCCAAATGCTTGATCAACCACTCCGCGTCGCCATGAGATCTGAGGATGCCGCGCGCATGGACCACGATATAGTTCCATGACGGAACCACCTTCCCGTGTAGCTGTTTTGAGGGAAACCAAGAAGGGGAGATATAGGCATGGGGTCCGTGATAGACAAACAACGCCGGTATACCCGTCTCACTTAATGGAACCTCATGATTGGCTCGTGCTGCATGGGCGTGCAGCATACCATATTGACCCATTTCGGAGTGAAGCAGGGTTGGCAGATGAATGGCGACCGGCCCTGTCTCTCCATTTGCCACTAAAGTCGCAAATGGGCTGGCGCGCATGAATGCATGCAAGACATCTAGTCGTGATTCTTTGAAAGCTTCTGGAACGTACATTCGTTTGCGTCTGGAGTTGGGGCTTCAATCTTCCGGGATATCTGGCTCTTCCGAGGCCTCGCGCAGGCCAGGTCCGGCGACGACGTTGGAAGGGCGTCCCGGCGCATCCGCTTCTGTGCCTTTTTCCCGAGATTCCCGCCTTAGTTCCGGTAGCGTATCGTCTGCTTCCAGGGGATCTTCGTCCTCCTGCTCCGCATCGGGGTCAGGCAGGGTAACCCGGAAGTCGGACGGCAGGCGCATGTCCAGCAGGCCTGCCGCTTTTAGCTCTTCCAGGCCAGGCAAATCCTTGAGTGATTCGAGTCCGAAATGAGTTTCAAACGCCTCCGTCGTGCCAAACGTCAGGGGACGCCCCGGGCTGCGCCGCCGCCCACGCGGCCGGATCCATTCCGTTTCGAGCAAAAGTTCCAACGTACCTTTGCTGACCGAAACACCACGAATTTCTTCGATTTCCGCACGGGTTACCGGCTGATGATAGGCAATGATGGCCAGGGTCTCAATGGCGGCCCGTGACAGGCGCTTTTCGCGTTCGGTCTCGCGGCGCAATAAAAATGCCAGATCCGGCGCCGTACGAAACGCCCATTTACCCGCAACCCGTACCAGATTAACCCCGCGCCGGGCATAATCCTCGACCAACTCCCCCAGCAGAGCCGCAACATCCACGCCCGCAGGCAGCCGCAGCGCCAGCGATGCCTCATCCAGCGGTTCCGACGCAGCGAACAACAAGGCCTCCACCGTACGGCGATGCTGCGGCCTGTCCGTGTGCAGTACCGCCACATTGGAAACCGTATCCAATTCCGGATCTATTTCGCCCGCATCACTCATCTGCTTGCATCCATTTTTGTGTTCAGTCTTCTGCTCGGGGCGTAACCCGCCCGCGAACGTGAATTGGGCCGAACGCCTCGCTCTGCTGGATTTCAGCGTGCCCTGCCCGCACCAATTCCAGTGTGGCGGAAAATGTCGCCGCAAAGGCCGAGCGCACCGCACCGGTCTCGCGGTAATCTTCCGGCAGGAAACGCTCCAGCGTCATCCAGTCAGGAACCGATCCCAGCAAAAGGCGCAACCGGGCCAGCGCTTCGTCCATCGAATAAACCGCGGGTGGCCTGATATGCATCGGCGCGACGACAATGCGACGGGTGCGCCCCTCGGCATAGCCCTTCAATAATTCATACCACGACAGCACGTAAGTGGAACGTGTCACCACCCGCACGCCTTCCGGCATGCCGCGGGCAAATATATCCCGGCCCAGTCTGTCCCGCCCAAGCAGCTGCGCGGCGGCATTTCGCATCGCCTCCAGCCGCTGCAGGCGATGCGCCAGAATGGCGGCCATTTCTTCGCCGCTTGGCCCGTCATCGCCGGGCTCCGGCGGCAGCAAAAGCCGCGACTTCAGATAGGCCAGCCACGCGGCCATTACAAGATAATCGGCAGCCAGCTCCAATCGCAACCGCCGCGCCTTTTCGATGAATTGTATAAATTGCTCGGCCAGCGCCAGGATAGAGATCGACATCAGGTCGACCTTCTGTGTCCGCGCCAGATTCAGCAATACATCCAGTGGGCCTTCGAAACCGTCGAGATCGACG
>JAUSQH010000500.1 GCA_030652895.1 Alphaproteobacteria bacterium | reverse complement strand
AAGGCCATGGGCGCGCGGGTGATCGCCGCGGCGTCCACCGATGACAAGCTGGCGGTGTGCAAGGCGCATGGTGCAGACGAACTGATCAATTATGACAAGGAAGATCTGAAAGAGCGCATCAAGGCGCTGACCGGGGGCAAGGGCGCGGATGTGATTTATGATCCCGTTGGCGGTGATTATTCCGAAGCGGCCCTGCGCGCCATCAACTGGAACGGCCGTTTTCTGGTGGTAGGCTTCGCCAATGGCGAGATCCCGAAAATTCCACTGAACCTGACTTTGCTGAAAGGCTGCCAGGTCGTTGGTGTGTTCTGGGGCGCATCCATTGATCGCGATATCGCGCATTTCCAGAAGCGCAACAATGAACTGCTGCAATATTATGTGGATGGCAAACTCAAGCCCCTGGTGTCGGGAACATTCCCGCTGAAAGATGTGGCCACGGCGCTGAACCTTCTGGCGCAACGCAAGGTGACGGGTAAGCTGGTGCTGTTGACGGGCCGCAGTTAAACGGGAGGAAACATGGCAGAGTTTTTCGACCATATACCTGAAAATCTGCAGAATTTCATTGCCCAGCAAAAGATGTTTTTCGTCGCGACTGCGGCTGCAAGCGGGCGCATCAGTCTTTCTCCCAAGGGTATGGACACGTTTCGCTGCCTTGGCGCAAATCAGGCCGCCTATCTGGATCTGACCGGCAGCGGCAACGAAACGGCCGCCTACCTCAAGGCCGATGGGCGTGTCACGCTAATGTGGTGCAGTTTTGATCACCGGGCGCTGATCCTGCGGCTTTACGGCAAGGGCCGCACGTTGCAGCCCGGCGCACCTGAATGGGATGAACTGATAGGCAAATTTCCTGTCATTCCCGGTACGCGGCAGATCATGCTGTTCGATATTGACAGCGTGCAAACCTCGTGTGGCTATGCCGTGCCGGAATATGAACTGAAACGGGAACGTCCGGTCCTTTTGCAATGGGCCGAGAAAAAAACTCCGGAAGAATTACGGGCCTATCGTGCGCAAAAAAATGCCGTTAGCATTGATGGCTTCAACACAGGCCTGGTTGAGTAGCTTTCAAGAACAATAATAAATGGGGGTTGGTATGGAAAAGTTGGAACAAACGGTGCCGGGGGGAAGGGTGGCGGGCCGTTACGATGCGCGCTTCAAAACCGTGGCGGACCGGTTTGCTGCGAATTTTGCCGAACTTGATGAGTTGGGCGCATCCGTATGTGTCACGTTGAATGGCGAAACCGTCGTGGATTTGTGGGGCGGCCGGGTGGTGCCCGATGCGCCTGCGGCATGGAACGCGGACACGGTATCCATTGTGTTTTCCTCCACCAAGGGGGCGACGGCGCTGTGCGCGCATATTCTGGCGGACAGGGGCCAGCTGGACCTTGATGCGCCGGTGGCCGAATACTGGCCGGAATTTGCCCGCAAGGGTAAGGAAAAGGCGACCGTGCGCATGATGCTGGATCATAGCGTCGGGGTTCCGGTGCTGCGCGATCCTCTGGCCAAGGGCGCGGTGAACGATTGGGATTTGATGTGCGAACGGCTTGCGGATGAAACGCCATTCTGGGAACCGGGTCTGCGTCACGGCTATCATGCGCTGACGTTCGGCTGGACGGTGGGTGAACTGGTGCGCCGGGTGTCGGGCAAATCGCTGGGTACATTTTTTCGCGACGAAGTGGCCAAGCCGCTGAGCCTGGATTTCTGGATTGGTACACCTGAATTGATCGAATCGCGGGTTAGCCCGATTATTCAGTTCAAGCCGGCCAAGGGGGCACCGCTATCGCCGCTCGCCGAATTGGCGCTGGCCGACCGCAGCTCCATCCCCGCGCTGTTCCTGTTCAATGATGGGGGCTTTAATCCTAACCGGCGCGATTGCCACGCGTCGGAAATCGGCGCTGCAAATGGCATCACTAATGCGCGCGGGCTGGCTGGAATGTATGCACCGCTGGCCTGTGGCGGCACGGCGCGGGGGATAAAACTGGTAAGCCCGGAATCGGTTGCGCGCATGGGCCAGGTATCCATGGCGTCGCATCTGGACGAAACCCTTCGCGTGCCGACCCGGTTTTCCCTTGGTTTTATGAAGTCCATGGATAATCGCGCGCGCGGCAATTTCGGAAATATGGTGTTGAGCGAACGCGCCTTTGGCCATGTCGGCGCGGGCGGCAGCATCGGTTTTGCGGATCCGGGATGCGGGTTGTCGTTTGGCTATACGATGAACAAAATGGGCGACGGCCTATTGCTGAACGAACGCGGGCAGGGGCTGGTGGACGCCGCCTATCGCTGTCTGGGCTTCACATCCGCTGCGGGCGGCGTCTGGATTTGACCCCGCTCTTTTTATAGAGGCCCTGTGACGGGGTATTAGTTCGGGGCCACAATGAAACAAACCATCAAAAGCATCAGATGGGTCGTTCTTGCGCTTGTTGCGGGCGCGCTGCTCGGCCTTAATTTTCCTGATACGGCGTTGATTTTTTCGCCGGTGACGAAGTTTTTGCTGCAATTGATCAAGGCGGCGGCGACGCCTCTGGTGTTTTTTGCGGTAATGGAAGCCATATTGCGCCATCGCGTGGCGGGCGGCGATTTTTTCAGACTATTAGTTGTTACACTGATCAATGGCGGCATTGCTATTTCTATCGGTTTATTGGTCGCCAACATATTTGAGCCGGGGCAATATCTGGCGTTTCTGGGTGGCGACGTTACGGCCGCAACCCCGAACATCGATTTCCTCGACATGCTTGCCCAACAATTACCAACCAGCGTCGTCCAGCCCCTGGCGGACAACAGCATTATGCCTGTGGTGGTCATGGCCGTGGCGTTTGGTTTTGCGTGGCGTCATGTGCGCGCCCGCCAGACGGCGGATGCCGCATCGCTCATGGACAGCGGTGAGGCGTGGGTGTCGTTTGCGCGTGAGATGTGTGAAACCCTGCTGATCTGGATCGTTAAACTGATCCCGTTTGCGGTTTTTGCCGCCACCGCGAAGGTAACGGCCGAACATGGTCTGCATCCTTTTACAGGCCTGGGGCAATATGTTGGCCTGTGTATGCTGGGCATGGCGATCCATGTGGCGTTTACCTACAGCGCCTGGCTGCTGTTGTTTGTGCGGGTCAGCCTGCGCACATTCTGGCGTTATGCGATCGAACCCGTTGTGTACGCCTTTGGCGTAAACAGCAGCCTGGTGACGTTGCCGCTTACGTTGCGTGCACTGGATCAACTGGGCATTTCCAGGCGCGCTTCAACCCTGGCGGCTGTAGTCGGCACCAATCTGAACAATGACGGCATTATTCTGTATGAGGGGTTCACGTTGCTGGCGCTGGCCCAGGCCGGTGGCATAGAGATGAGTTTGGCCACACAGATTTTTGCCGCGCTCTATTGCATTGTGGCCGCCATGGGCGTTGCGGGCGTCCCTGAAGCGGGCATTGTGGCTCTCACCCTCGTGCTGGGCGGGTTGGGCATTCCGGTGGAGGCATTGGGCCTTTTATTGTCGGTTGACTGGATTCTCGCCCGGTCGCGCTCGTTGATGAATACGACATCCGACATGGTTGGCTCGATGATTTTGAACCGCTGGATTGAATTGGGCGCGCCGCAGAAACCTGCCGTGACGCCTCATATATAGGGGGCGCCGGTCAGCAGATAATTCTGGACGTAATCGTTTACGCCGTCTTCAAGTTCCGTAAACGGACGATCATAGCCAAGCGCGCGCAGACTTCCCATTTCGGCCTGCGTGAAATATTGGTAATTGTCACGAATTTCCGGCGGGGTGTCCACATATTCGATGCGCGGCGGCACATTCATCGCTTTGAATACCGCGTGGGCAAGATCGGCAAAACTGCGTGCCTTGCCGGTGCCGATATTATATATGCCCTTGTAGTTTCCCTGCGATAAAAGCCAGATCACGGCGTCGGCGCAATCCTTGACGTAGACGAAATCGCGCAACTGGCCGCCATCCGGATAGGCCGGATTGTGCGATTTGAACAGCTTCACCGTCTCGCCGCGCCGTACCGTATCAACGATCTGGCAGACAACCGATCGCATTTCGTCTTTGTGATATTCGTTAGGTCCATAGACATTGAAAAATTTAAGCCCCGCCCAGACGATAGGCTTGGGGCGTCCGCCGGCGGCCAGGCGGGCGACGCGGCGGTCAAAGGCGTGTTTGCTCCAGCCATAGGCGTTAAGCGGGCGCAATTTTTCAAGCGCGTCCGGTTTCCAGTCATCTTCAAAGCCGGCACTTCCATCGCCATAGGTGGCGGCGGACGAGGCATAGATAAATGGCGTGCCGGATTTGCTGCACCAGTCCCACAAATCACATGACATACGAAAATTTGCGGCGATGATTTTGTCCACGTCCCGTTCGGTGGTGCTTGAAACGGCCCCCATGTGAATAATGCATTCGATGCGCATGCGGTGCTGATCGATAAAATCCAGCAGCGCCTCGGGGCGGATAATGTCATGCACTTCGTGACGCGCGATATTGCGCCATTTGTCCGTCGTGCCAAACCAGTCGCACACGATGATTTCACGATTGCCGCTCTGGCTGAGAGCAGCAATAATGTTGGAGCCTATAAAACCTGCTCCTCCGGTGACGACAATCATGCTTTAACTCCGTGCAGGGATTATTTAACGGGCCATTCGCGCTATTGTATTGGTCGTGGAAAAGCCGTCTTCGAGGTTTGCCAGCAGGATGCGCCCGCCATAGGAGTTTACGATCTCGTGGCCAACCACTTTCTCGATCGTATAGTCGGCGCCCTTTACCAGAACGTCGGGCCGGATCGCGTCAATCAGCCTGACGGGGGTGTCATCATCGAACAGCACCACCATGTCGACGCTGGCAAGGGACGCCAGCACAATAGCGCGCGCCATTTCACTCTGTACCGGACGTCCTTCGCCCTTCAGGCGTTTGACCGAGGCATCCGTATTGAGGCCCACCACCAGACGATCGCAGGCGTCCCGCGCCTGGCGCAGCAGGGACACATGCCCGGGATGCACCAGATCAAAGCAGCCATTGGTGAAGCCGATGCTTTTTCCCAGGGCCCGCCACTTTGCCACGGTTTCCAGCGCGCGCGGCAGATTGCGGACTTTCGCCTCTGCGCCTTGCAGGTCTGCGGCATGTAACACGCCCGCCAGATCGTCCAGATACACCACCGCCGTCCCCGCCTTGGACACAGCAAGACCGGAACTCGCATTTGCCAGAACTGCCGCGTCCTCTAGCGGCGCACCAGCCGCCAGCGCCACGCCCAGCGTCGCCAGACAGGTGTCGCCCGCCCCGGATTCATCAAATACTTCCGGGGCCCGCGCGGCGATATGCCGGCCGGGCTTTCCTGGCTCTATCAGGCTCATGCCGGCCTGCGCCCGGGTGACCAGAATCGCGCCGCCGACCTGCGCCAGGGCGGTTTGTGCGGCGGTTTCAATGGTTGCATCGTCACGACAGGGCATGCCTGTGGCGGCAGACAGTTCGCGGGTGTTGGGGGTCAGTACCTGAACCCCAGAATAGCGGGTAAAATCATGGCTTTTAGGGTCGGCAATAACTGGCTTGCCGGCGGCATGACAGGTTTTGATCAGGTATTGCAGCATTTCGGGGTCCAGGACCCCCTTTGCATAATCCGAAAGGATTACCAGGTTTGCATCGGTTAGCTCTGCTTCAAAAGTATTGAGTATTTGTGCTCTGGCATTGTCATCAAGTGCCGTCGTGTTTTCGCGATCAGCGCGTAAAAGCTGTTGTGTGCCAACTAGATATCGGGTTTTTGTAGTCGTTATGCGCCCTGGCACCACCACAAGCCCGCTGTAAACATGCTCCAGTTCACCTATCTGCCGGGTGGCCAGATGCCCGGCCTCATCGTCTCCAATTACCGCGATAAAGGAAATTTGCGCGCCCAGCGCCGCTACGTTTCGCACGACGTTGCCCGCGCCCCCCAACATCGCGGTTTCACGCAGGACTCGTACCACGGGGATGGGTGCTTCAGGGGACACGCGCTCCACTTCGCCGTAGATAAACCGGTCGAGCATGACGTCGCCAACGCACACGATGCGAACATCCTTGAAACGTGGCAGATAAGTGGCAAGCTGACCTAGTTCACTCATTCCCAACTCACTAACTAGAATATAAATTAACCCTTTAGCACTGAGGTGCGGGATTGTTCATAGTACATTTAGTACTAAAGATTTTTCGTATGGGCTTTCGAAAAGCCAAAAATTGTGATATTATCAAGATATCCTCAGGGTTCAGCCTTCTATTGAAGCGGGGCGGAGGATGGCTTGTCGGATCATTTTACAACCGTAGTGTAGTGAGGCTGCAAATTTGACGAGCGGTCTTTTTTAATCACCATACTATTTTAACCGCCATATTAAATGTGTCTATTTTAGCTCTTGTCTGAGGATTTCAGGTTCAAGCTCAGGTGCTTTGCTAGCGTTCTTTGGGAGATCCAGCATATCTGTCAGGATGCGTGAATGCGGACCTCGGGTTGATCTGATCTGTATACGTAAATTAGGTGGAACGTCTATACTTTAAACTGAACATGACCGTTAAACTACAGCCAAGCATATTCTTTATCAATTATTGACTGCATGGGCGAAAGTGAGAATGCGTATGAGCAAGCAGGTAAGTAAAAAGAGCGATAGGAAGTCCGCTGGAGGCAGGGCCCCGGCGCCTAAGCCTGCGGCTTCCCGGAAACCCAAAACGGCTACCCAGACTAAAACCCCGGCGAGAGCCAAAGCGGCTGTCGCAAAAAAAACGGTACAGCGCAAAGATGCAACTCCGGCAGCAAAAGCCACTTCTGCGGCAAAGGCAACTGCAAAGGCCTTAAAGCCAGTTGCAAAGTCTCCCAAACCGGCTATCGGACGCAAACCCGCGCCCTCGAAACCCTCGCGCGCCAAAGCGATAGAGGATAGCAAGAAGGCGCCCGCGATGGGCAAAAGGGCGACGGCGATCAAGGCAGCTGCAAAAAAGGCCAAGGCCATCAAGACAATGGCGCCAAAGGCGGAAACAACGGCCGTTAAGGTGAAATCGGCGCCTCAACCCGCCGGGAAAACAGCCAAGGCTGTGCCCGCTGGCGGCGAGGCCGACGCTGCGAAAATTGAAAAACCTGTGCAAGTGGTTCTTCCCCCGTATAAAGCCCCGTCGGAATTTGATGGTTTCAAAGTGAATGATCATGTCGTTTATCCAACTCATGGGGTTGGAAAAATCGTTGCGGTCGAAGCACAGGAAATTGCCGGCACCAGGCTGGAACTTTTCGTGATTGAATTTGAGCAGGAAAAAATGACGTTGCGTGTGCCGCTGGGCAAGGCCAAAGCAGTGGGCATGCGGATACTGTCCAGCCGCGATACGGTGCGCACTGCATTGAAGACCCTGCGCGGGCGCGCGCGTATAAAACGCACAATGTGGAGCCGTCGCGCGCAGGAATATGAAGCCAAAATCAATTCCGGTGACCTGCTGTTAATCGCCGAAGTGGTGCGCGATCTGCACCGCGCCGAAGGGCAGCCGGAACAGTCCTATAGCGAGAGGCAGATCTACGAAGCCGCTCTGGACCGCATGGCGCGGGAAGTTGGTGCGGTGGAAGAACTGGATGCTATGGCGGCGCTGGAACGTGTAGGCGTTGCGCTAAAGAAAGCGGCATAACGCGTTTTTTATTCCGTTATTATCTTTACCCGCATGCCCGGGGACAGATTGTCCTTTTCACGTAATCCATTCAGGACGCGAAAACGTGGCTCACGATAATCGGAAAATGGCATACGTTGCGCCATGCCCGCTATACTGTCCCCAGACTTCACGGGAATGGGTTTAATGTGTAGCGGTCGTATTTTTGACGCTTCTTGCGGACTTAAGGCGCGAAAGCTGTATGTAAAGCGCTGAAGTTCGGCGCGCATTTGCGCACCTGGCTGATTGGGCGTCAGGATCATGATACGCGCCACCGTGTCGGGGGCAAAACCAATCGCAATCAGGCGTATCGATGCATTGCCTGACCGGGTCGCAATAGTGGTTTCGGCGGTTGCGGCTTGCATACCGTTGATGACAAGGCCTTCGGGATTGCGCAGGCGGACGTCATTTGCCCATACCGACGTCAGATAGACAGGCATCGACATGGCGCTTTTCAGAGGGGCCATATCAAACTTGATTTTAATCTCATCCGGTCCTTGCGCCACAACTGCGTCGGGGGCGTTCGTGATCTTGAAACCTGGTGGTACCGTAAAGGCAAAACGCATTTTCGGATGAATGAAATTGCGGTCGCGCACAAACCCGTGTTCCGAGCTGTCGCCATACACCATACCGTCAATGCTGTTTAGAAACTCGTCACGCAAGCGCGGCCGCGTTCGAACCGGCACGCCGGACTGCCGGGCGCTGTCGATCGCTTCAACAACCCGCTTCGCCGTTCGTGGATGGCTGGAAAGAAATTCGCCGGGGCTATTATTCTTATCCCGGTTCAAAGCGGATTCCAGCGCATCATGCGCTTCCATGGACTGCAGGAAATCAGCTTCTGCATAGGGATCATATCCGGCGCGAACCAGATAGCGCACCCCCAGTTGATCGGCTTCATATTCCTGATCTCGGGAATAGCTCAGCAAATAAAGCTGTCCCCCCTGTTGCACCAGATTATTGACAATCTGATTTCCAATCAGTGCGCCCAGTATGGCGCCGCCCAACGACATGCCGACGCTGCGGTTATAGCGCTGCGCGGTATGACGCGCCGCGACATGACCGACTTCATGGGCCAGTACGCTGGCGAGTTCCGCCTCGCTGTTGGCAAGAGCAATCAGGCCGCGTGTCACATAGACATAGCCACCCGGCAGCGCGAAGGCGTTCACGATCGGGCTGTCGAGTACTGTGAAATGAAAGGGCACCCCAGGTATTTCGGAATTTGCGACGATGCGCCCGCCGACCGCCGCGACATATCCCGATACCTGCGCTTCGTCATAGACGCCGCCATATTGTTTGATGATTTTGGGATGTTCCTCCGCCCCGATGGCTGATTCTTGTGACTTGGTAATAAATTGCGCACTGGACGGCGCAACACCGCCCGCCGATATGCCTATTGCGGCACCCATCAGTAGACGGAATAATTTTTGTATATGTTTCACTCCAACACCTCGATCTGTTCGGGATGGCTGACACGCAGCATCGGGCCATTCCAGTTGTCCAGCCATCCGCGTACTCTTATGATGCGGCCTTCATAGCTGTGCGGATCAATTCCCGCCGCCTTGAAACGCGCCCAGTCGCGGCGTTCAATAACCGCTGTGAAATCCGTCTTGTAGTCAGCGCCGAAATTCAAGAATATATAGTCACTGATTTTCGCAAATTTAAGAACCTTTCCCTGCACTATCTGAAAACTGTCGATCAATCTATTTAGTTCTGCGGGGGACCGCACTGAATAATATGGCAATTCCCAAATGCCACGCCGGGCGGCCCGTGCTTCGCCTTCCAGCGCCAGCATTTCCGTGACAAGCGCGCGGTTGTCGCTGAACGTATAAACCCGCGCCATGCCCAGGCGCAGCATTTCCCCCTGAATCCACAAACCGTCCGGTTGCCGGTACAGATGCGCCAGGGTACGGCGGTGCCGGTCCTGCCGCGCCCCGCCAAAACGCATTTGCACGGCGCGTCCGCGTGTTATTTCCTGCAACGCCTTGTGTGCCTCCTCCGCCAGCGGCCAGGGCTTGAAACCCGGCCGCCCCAGGGGCAGCTTGGGGGCCTGAATGCCGACCAGGCGCACGATCGCTCCGCTGTCCAGCACCAGGGTGTCGCCGTCCGTGATCTCGCGCACCGCCTCTTTCAGCGAAATGGGGGCTTCCCGGCGAAGGCCGGAGTCTTTATCTGCAACAGATTCTGATGCTCCCAGCAAGCTCGTTGGCAGCAGAACGAGAAACAAACTTATGACGTAGACATGGCGCATATCATCTGACCACCTTGCTGACTGGCGTATAGCAGGTTAGGCGAATATGCACCCGTTTAGTTA
>JAUSQH010000497.1 GCA_030652895.1 Alphaproteobacteria bacterium | reverse complement strand
CGAACTGCGCACGCCGCTGAATGCGATTCTGGGGTATGCCCAACTGCTGGAGCGCGACAAAACCATTCCGGCGCAGCGGGTGGACGCGATCAAAGTGGTGCGCCGCAGCGCCGAGCATCTTTCGGTGCTGATTGATGGCCTGCTCGATATTTCCAAGATCGAGGCGGGACGCTTTCAGCTTAATCGCGAAGAAGTGCGGATTATCGAATTTCTGAATCAACTTGTAGATATGTTTCGTCTACAGACAAATGCCAAGGGTATCGCGCTTCGCTATGAAGTGGCTAACCAGATCCCGGCGGTGGTCTATACGGACGAAAACCGGCTGCGTCAAATTCTGATCAACCTGCTGTCAAACGCCATCAAGTTCACTGGCGCGGGGCATGTCGCGTTGCGCGTGACTTACCGCAACCAGGTGGCGGTATTCGAGATCGAGGATACCGGCATCGGTATCCGCGCGCAGGATACCGGAAAAATATTCGAACCTTTTCAACGCGCACACTGGCCGGAGGAAATCAAGGTTCCCGCGGGAACCGGCCTTGGCCTTACCATCGCGCGGGTGCTGACCGAAACCATGGGCGGTGAGATCACCGTGACCAGTATCGTGGGCAAAGGCAGCGTGTTCCGTGTGAGGCTGATGTTATCGGAAGTCATGCGGCCGCGCGCCGTTATCGCGCGGGAAAAACGCATCACCGGGTATCACGGGCCACGCCGGACGGTGATTGCCGCGGATGATAACCCGGTGCATCGCGGCCTTATTCACGAGGTGCTTACGCCGCTTGGCTTCACAGTTTTGAGCGCCTCGGATGGCCCTGCCTGCATTGCACTGGCGCGTAACAGTGATCCTGACCTGATCCTGCTGGACGTGTTGATGCCGGGCATGGACGGTTGGGAGGTGGCGCGCAGACTGCGGGCCATGGGTCTTGACAGGCCTGTGATCATTATTCTCTCTGCAAATATCAACGAGACACACCAGGCCCTGACGCCGGATCGCGCGCATGATGACTGTCTGATCAAGCCGATGAAAATCAATTCGCTGCTGGATAAAACCCAGGCGCTTCTGAAACTGGAATGGACATATGAATCGGACAGCGTGGCTGGAGAGGCGGCCGGGCAAAGTTGCGTTATCAAGCCACCATCTGAACACCATATTGAGGAGCTGCTGCATCTGGGCCAGATCGGCCATGTGCGTGGCATTCAAGCCAAACTAGACGATATCGAAAACAGCTCCCCCGATAACGGACCATTCGTCGCCCAGATGCGCCAGATCGCCGCAACATATGATTTCAAGCGATTCATTGCTGCAATCGAGAAGGTGCAATCACATGATCCCCATTAGATCCGCGCGCGACACCGTGCTTGTTGTGGACGATTCAACCGAAACTGTCGCAATGCTTACCTATGTGCTGGAAGATGCGGGTCTGACCTTTCTTGCGGCCCTTGAAGGGGATCAGGCCCTGGCCGCGATTGAAAAGGTTACCCCGGATATCATTCTGATGGATGCTGTCATGCCTGGGATGGATGGTTTTGAGACGACCCGGCGGCTGAAGCGCCTGATAGCGGCCGCCCACGTGCCGGTCATTTTCATGACCGGATTGACGGATACGACGCATATCGTCATGGGCTTTGATGCAGGCGGTGTCGACTATGTTGCAAAGCCCATCGTACCGGATGAATTGATCGCCCGCATACGAACGCATCTTGCCAATGCGCGTCTTGCGCGTACGGCCTACGAAGCGCTGGATGCTTCGGGGCGCTATCATCTGGCAACGGATCATTCCGGCCGTATTCTATGGTGCACACCGCAGGCCAATGCGCTCATGTGCGCAATGCTTCCCGATTTCAAAACGCGAAACTTCATATTACCCGATATGGTGCGATCCTGGTTGAACCAATGCAATAGTACCGATGTAGCAAATAACGCCCCGATCACGCTCTCCTGCGATGGATTATCACAGGTGCAATTCTCATATGATGGCGAGATAGGGCGCAACGAAATATTGCTCCGCGTCAGCAAATATATCGTTTGCAAGGAAGAAATGGTGTTGCAAGACAAATTGTCGCTGACCTCGCGCGAGGCGGAGGTGCTTATGTGGACTGCACGCGGTAAATCAAACCGCGACATCGGCGAGATTCTCAAAATGAGCCCGCGAACCGTGAACAAGCATCTTGAACAAATTTACCCCAAGCTCGGCGTTGAAAACCGCACCGCCGCCGCCGCCATCGCCATGCGCGCCATGGGCGCATAGCCGTGCGTTGCAAGCTCGTCTCATGGCTTTCTTAATGCATCTCAACTAGAAGCCTGGTCTTCTTGGTTTTCCCAATACTTCCAGAGCTAAGTTCGTCTTTTTTTATTTCCACTTTCTCTCGGTATGGAAGTTGATCCTTAACTAATTGCAAATCTGTAACAGGGCGCCATTCCGTAATACGGCTGGTGATAAATATGTGCGCTCTTTGCAAGCAATCACGAATTGCTACAGAGAATTTTCGGATAGCCGTTTCAAAACTTTTCGGGCCTATCAATCTCGCTTCATCTACGGAATCAAGAAAAATCCAGGCGTCATCATCTGAGTTTATCCAATCAGAAAATTCCGCTTTCGTACCCTCTTGGAAAGCCTCTTCAATGTCACCAATCAGGTGCTCAAGCCGGATAAAAAAAGCTCGCTTGCCAGTTCGGCGTAATTCCTTGGTGATTTCTTCGATTTCTTTAGTTTTGCCGGCACCCGCTTCTGCAAGGATAATGACACGCCATTTTTCGAGAACTTCAATCCACTTGGTTTGACTCGATAAGCCAAATAAGTAAAGTGCATCGTCATGATCAGCATTGAATTCCTGATCAATAGGAATCCGTGCAAAGTTTCTATTTAGTTGAACGAACGGGCGAGCCATACCTGATCCCTATGCAGACTATGAGGCGATCTCAATTTCATCATGTTAAACCAATGTTATTACTAACTAAAATTAAATGGAGCCACTGCCCCCAAAAAAACTAAGACTGTTTCAAGTCTCTGCTCCTAACGCCCTTACTAGGCGTATGGATTATGCTGGGGATGCCCAATACCCAACCCTCAAACTCCGCCAGGGCGCGATCAGGCTGCGAACTACCGCGCTTCTTAAATGTCATGAAAGTACTTTTTATCCCCGCAGGGTGCGTCAATGTATGGCCACGCGTCCCGACCCGTCCCGGCTCTGGCTTCAAATGAGCCACAGTTTCCCGCTTCGCTCCGGGCGTTACCATTTTTTGAATTGATAGATAGGCCACCAAGCCTAAGGTAGGTAATAGCAGCCGCAGGCAATGACGTGCAGCCCATAAATAATGGAACTGATCGCCATCACGGCCGGAACGGACTAAGCCGCTTTTGCTCATAGAAGTTTGATCACACCGCCTTAACGTGAGAATCGTTGGCTACATTAGCAGGTTGCAAGTTCGATTCGCACCGCTGACGCCATATTTTTGGGTGTTCCGCATGAAGTAAGTCTGGCTCATGGCTCTCTCGAACCATCCATTTCAGGCGCGCCCAACATTCGTGCCTGGGCTGCTTGCGGCATGAGGAATGCTACCAAATCGTCAAGCACGTCGGCAAGGGAACCGGGTTGCGCGGCGGCATCGTTCACGAACGCGGCCCATTGCTGACGCTTGACTGCATCTTCGGCGAACGCGCTGGTCAGTGCGTCCGGCGGCTCAACGGGAATAGCAGTTTGCCTGCGGGCGAATGTCGCCGCAATCGCCCGCGCGAGACGATCCCCCGTGAATTCATAGGTGCGGCTTAGAATCCATATATCGTAAATATCCTTCATGCGGCTATTTGCGAGGCCGAGCATCACCATGGCCTGAAATTTCTCGGCGATCACCGTCTCGCGC
>JAUSQH010000493.1 GCA_030652895.1 Alphaproteobacteria bacterium | reverse complement strand
AAGGAACCTCTGTCAAGGCCATCAACTGCGGAATTTCACGACTTCCAGAATCGCTGCGGACTCCGCCGATGAGACCGACGCTCCTTTGTCTCGGCCGCACCGAGAGCATCGGCGTAAAAGGGCTTGATATTTTTGCCTATGCGGCTGCGTATCTGTCCGAAGCTTGGATGAGTCACCCAGCGACCCGGGAGCGGCCTTCACCACAATTCGTGGTCAGGGGCGTGCGTGGAGACGAAGAAGCCTTCGAGCGGCACTTAATCGGCTTGGCCGAGGCCGCAGGATCGCGAGCTACGATCATTGCTCGGCCCTATACGGCCGCTCTGGAAGAACTGGCGGCGGACTATCGTGGGGCAACAGCGTTCCTGATGCCGTCGCGGGAGGAGGGTTTTGGCTTGGTAGCTTGCGAGGCCCTATCCCATGGCGTGCCGATCTTGGTTTCAGAGAACAGTGGCATTGCTGAGGTTATCCGTGAAACAGCGTTAGCCAACCACATGGACGTGTCGCAGTGCGTCATCTCTATGGGCGGTGATCCAAAAGCCGTCGGCAGACGATTTGCAGATGCTGCCCTCGAGATTTTGATCCACGAGGAGCGCGCGGTCAGCTTTTCCAATATGCTTTCGGAGAGGCTCATTCCGGTCTGCTCCTGGGAGTTCGGGGCTCAGCAGTTTCTTTTAGCGATCGAGGAGGTGTCTGTAAGTCGAAAATCAAGCATTCCGGCGAAGCCGTTAGTATCTTTCGACAGACAGGGGGCCGAGCATGACGCCAGCAGCGTCCTTAACGACAACCGGCCCTTCTTCGACAGTCTCCCGGGACTCCTCACTATTAGCGTACAGGAGGTGATTGTGGTCACTTTCGAAAGAGGTCGGGTTCCAATCGGTCTACCCTCAGAGATCGTTGGAGTCCCTTTGGTGGTTCGAGAAGGCAATCAGATTCAGCAGACAGCTAACATCGAGGGGGACGGCGATCTTCTCGTCGGAGGAAAGCCAATCGGATCGGTCGGAATCTTTTCTCGTAGTTCGAATAACAAGCTTCTTGCTCTGACTGCTGCGCATGTCCTCCAAGCAGGGAAGGAGGATATCAAAGTTCGGATTGGAGAAGAAATAGTGCCGGCGGAGGTCGTAAGGATGAATTCGGAGTTTGACTGGGCGGTCCTCTCTTTGCCCTTTGTCAATGGCGCTAGATCAGTTGAGCGGGTTGGAAACCCAGTCCTAGGCCAAGCAGTCCGAATTCGAGTCTCGGATCGCTTGATCCGCGGTACAATCAGCGTGGTTCAGCTCACGGCTCTGTCAGTCGCAGTCTTCGGCGGAAATCAAAGGACTTATGACGGCTTATTTGAAGTAACCACCTCACAGGAGGTACCTTCAGGATCTTCAGGTGCGTTGGTCGTTTCGGATGATGGTCGAGCCCTCGGAATGCTCGTGGCGGGAGCGCGCGGCGCGGCGGCGAACGAAGCGCGGCTCTTTGCAATACCACTCCGCACGATTATGCAGGGACTTGACATTCGACTAGTTAAGCCCGCGTCCGAGTGGCAAGTGTCGAAGGTCGCTGTAATTCCGACTGACGAGATGTCTCTCCAAGGCGTTCTGAGATCGATTGGCAATGTGGAGCAGTTCACGCACCAAAGCCGGCGTTATTTTAGAGGGCGGCTCGACGGCGAGCGGACCATAGTAATTTCCCCTGTACCTAGAGTTGGGAACATCGGCGCCGCGGCTGCCACGACCGCTTTGATCTTGGACAATGACGTTGCCAGTATCTTCGTGGTGGGTCTTTGCGGCGGCTTGGCTGTTGAACGTCAAGCCCTTGCGGACGTCGTCGTGTCCTCAGATGTTATCTATTACGAGCCTGGCGTGATCGGTCCGGATGGCAGCCGTCAACGACTACGTATTTCTGGCATGACTCCTCCATCCATTCTGAAGTTGGCCCGCGAACTTGCCGTAGAATATAGCGTGATAACGGAGCGGCCGATAGGAATCCACATCGGCTCAATCGCATCTGGCGAAAAAATCATCAAGAACGCCGAGAGTCTCTCGCAGACCCTTTCTAACTGGTCGAACGTTGTGGCGGTTGAGATGGAAGGCGCGGGCGTCTTCGAAGCAGTCGCCTCGATGGGGCAGGACATCTCGATTGCGATCGTGCGTGGCATCTCTGACTTTGCCGACGCGAATAAGATTGACGATGCGCGACCCGCGGCGGCTCAAAACGCGGTAACCGTAGCGCTGGAGCTTATACGGAGGTTGCCAAAACGCTGAAGGGTCGTGGGCTGAAATAGCGAACCGTTCTCAGCCAGCTAGTTTAGCAGCTCCGCGAATCCCATCACCCTTCACAAATGGCGATTGATGGGTATTGCTCCGCTCTTTCCATCCTACTGTGCTATGGTGCCGGGTTAGACCCAGTTCTCGACCCTGATTCCCTTCATCCGCCCGAACTCCCGCGCATTGTTGGTGACGACGATCAGTCCCTGGCTGCGGGCATGGCCGCCGATCTGCATGTCGTGCGGGCCGCAGGGCGTTCCCGCGCGCTCAAGCTCGGCCCGGAGCTGGCCGTAATGCGCCGCCGCTTTCGCGTCGAACGGCAGCACGTCGAGTCGGGCGACGAAATCCGCGATGGCTGTCAGATTGTCGGCGCGGCGCGCCGACTTCTCCGCGCCGTAGTGCAGTTCCCCGAGCGTGATGCTGGAGATGCAGAGTTGTTCGGCCAGCGAATTGAACTTCTCCCGCAAATCCTGCGGATAGTTCTTCATCACGTAGATGCAGATATTGGTGTCGAGCATGTAAGCGAGCATCAGAGCGGCTCGCGTTCCTCGGCCGGCGGCTGCTGCCGTTCGACCATGAAATCCTCGCTCGCGCGCGGGCCGCTTTGAAACAGGTCGTCCCATCGCTTGCCTTGCGGCACGATGACCCGGCTGCGGCCGATCTTGAGAATGTCCACCTGATGCACGTCCTCGGGAAAGGCGACGGCCTTCGGCAGGCGGACCGCCTGGCTGCGATTGCTGGTGAATACTTTGGAACTGGCCATGCGCTATTCCGATGTATATCCAATTGGGATATACATAGATCAGAAGCGGCATCCTCGCAAGAGGCGTGGCCGGTGTTCAAAATCAGCCCTTGCCCTCCGTCTTTGGCAAGTCGCTGGAAGGATGATGATATCAATGATATCATCGGACTTGGGAGCATTGAGATGGCTGACTTGCTGGTACGCGGCATCGATGAAGAGCTGGTGCGGGCGCTCAAGGAGCGGGCCGGGGCAAACGGGCGTAGCGCCGAGGCCGAACACCGGGAGATCCTCGCTGCAGCACTGGTCCGTCCCCGCCGGCGCAGCCTTGCCGAGGTTCTCGCTGCCATGCCGGAGGTCGGCGTCGACGCGGACTTCGAACGCGTGGAATCGAGCGGGCAGGCGCCGAATGTATTTGGTTGATACCAATGTTGTCAGCGAGGCGCGGAAGCGAGCGAACGCAAATCCGGGGGTCGTCGATTTCTTCAAACAGATTGTTGCTTCTGACGAGCCGGTCTACCTGTCGGCGGTTTCGGTTGGCGAACTCCGCCGGGGCGTCGAACTTATTCGCTATCGCGGCGACACGGATCAGGCCAGGCTGCTGGAGGCGTGGCTGATGAATATTCTGGAGCAATTCGGCGGGAACATCCTGGCCTTCGATGCAGACGCGGCGCAGGTGTGGGGTCGTCTGAGGGTTCCCAATCCGGAGCATGAACTCGACAAGCAGATCGCGGCCGTCGCTCTGGTGAACGACCTTACGCTCGTGACACGCAACACGGCAGATTTCGAAGCCACTGGAGTCAGGCTGAAGAATCCGTTTCGGCCGGTACGGTAAACTGCCTCGCTTCGACGGCCGCTCCCGGCTGTCGATACGGCCGTGGCGCAGCGTTGCGCGCGCCTTCATGTTCCCGATCGCCGCGCCGACCGTGATGCCCTGATCGCCGCGGCCTGACCGTCGTCACCCGCAACGTTGCAGACTTCGGGGCCGTCGGCGTTGCGCTGCTCAATCCGTGGAAGCCAGCCACGCCAGTGCGCCGGAATGAACCGGATCCCTGGCTTCGGTGCCGGTCAAGACCGTCGGCGATCCTCCGACGGCGCGTTCATCTTCGTGAACTTCGATTGCCGAGTATCGCCGGCCTGCCTTGATCAGGAATAATATTTCCATTATATTGGAGATATGGAAAAAATGGAGGTCGTCGCCGGCCTGTCTGCGCTCGCGCAGGATACCCGGCTCGATATTTTCCGGCTGCTGGTGCAGGCCGGCAAGGACGGACGTGCGGTCGGGCATATCGGCGAGAAGCTGGGCCTGCCTTCAGCCACGCTCTCGTTTCATTTGAACCAGCTGAAGCATGCCGGCCTCGTGACATTCCGCCGCGAGGGGCGGTCGTTGATCTATTCGGTGAACTTCGCAGCGATGAACGGGCTGATGACCTTCCTCACCGAAAACTGCTGTGGCGGAAGCGATTGCGAGATCGCGCCTGTCGCCTGCGACCCGCCGGGCCGCATCAGGATCATGAAAAGAGCCGACGCGTGAGCGCGGACGATCCCGACCTCCCGCCGCCCTGGAAGGGCGGCTGCACGGCCCTTCGCCCCGTCGCGTCGTGCCGGCAGGCTCCGTCGGGCAAGTCGGCGGCGCATCCGCAAACCGAAGGACGCCAACGTGTCGGCATTTGATCGCTACCTCTCGCTCTGGGTCGCCCTGTGCATCGTTGCCGGAGTGCTGCTCGGCAATCTGTTGCCGGGCGCCTTCCAGACCATCGCCGGCTGGGAGTATGCGTCGGTCAATCTGGTCGTCGCCGTGCTGATCTGGGCGATGGTCTATCCGATGATGGTCGCGGTGGATTTCGCCAGCCTGCGCCACATTCACAGGCGCCCCAAGGGACTGATCATCACCGTCGTGGTCAACTGGCTGATCAA
>JAUSQH010000492.1 GCA_030652895.1 Alphaproteobacteria bacterium | reverse complement strand
CAACTCGGCGCGCTCGACAACCTGGCAGTCCTGGACGCCCAGCGGGGTCGGTTGGACGAATTGGTCCACTGGGGCGAGCGCATGCTCGCGCTGGCACAAGCGACAGGCAATCTGCCCTACGTGGTGAAGGCGCAGTGGCGTTTGAGCAGGGCCGCGAATTTGCACCACGACAGCGCCGCGGAGCTTTTCTGGTGCGAGCGCAACCTGCCGCTCACGCGCGCTGTCGGTGATCGCGCCATGGAGGCGCACACGCTGCGACGGCTGGGATCGTTGCGCCGCCAGCAGGGCGACCCCGCTGCCGGCCTGCAGCTGTACCAGCAGGCGCAGGCCGCGCTGCGGGCCATGAACGACCTGCTGCCAGCCAACGAGACCGCCGCCTATGCCGCGTTCTGCGAGATCGAACTGGGCCGACCCGAAGCGGCCCTGGCGACGGTGAATGCGCTGCTCGACGCCTTGAACGGCGAGCTCGCAGCGGTGCGCGCGCCCGACACGGTGGCTTTGCGCTGGTTGTGCCACCAACTGCTCGGGGCCTTGGGTGATGCGCGCGCCGATGACCTGCTCGAACAACTGCACGGCGACGTCCAGGCGGACGTTGCCAACCTCGCTCAGCCGCACGACCGCGATCGGCTGATCCAGGATCGGGAGGACTACAGGGATGTCGTGGCCGCGTACCGTCGCATGCGCGGCGAGCTGAACGCTGCGGGCTGAGGCAGCGCCTCGCGCTCGGCGCCGGGCCGCGTGCCGGGCGAGGACCACGGCTGCCAGGGGATCGTCATGGACCCCGCTTCGGACGACGACGGTTCTTGTCGACGCGGTGCAGATCTGCGTTCAATGCCAACGCGCCGCGCCAAAGCAGCGCGGCTGGAACCAGCGCGGTGCCGGCGCGAACGCCAGGCCTGCCTTGCCGGCAGGGCGACCCGCCTGGCGCACGGGATGAGGGTCCGAGGCCTCGGCCTGAGGGCGTCGACTTCGCGCCCTTCAGGCCGCAGCGACTACTTCGAGGCCGGCTTGGACTTGCCCGCGGCCTTCTTGGCCGCCGGCTTCTTCGGCGCAGCCTTTTTCAGCGCGACCTTCTTGGGCGCAACCGTTTTGGGCGCGACTTTCTTGGCCGCGCTCTTGGTCGCTTTTTTGGCCGCCGTCTTGGCCGGTGCCGCCTTCTTGGCCGGCGCAGTGGCAGGCTTCTTGGCCACCGGTTTCGCGGTCATGGCCTTCTTCAGCGCCTCCTTCTTGCTCTTGGCAGCCCGCATCGCCGCCTTGGCCTCGGCCTCGATGGCCCGCTTCACCGCCTTGGCCTTGCGCTCGGCGCGGGCCTGGAAGGAGGCCATCGACTTGCTGGCCTGGGCCTGCGAGGCGGCGAGCTTCTTCTCTGCCGCGAGCACCGAGCGGCGCGCCGCGTTGCCGGCTTTCTTGAGCTGGTTCTCGGCCTTCTTCAATTGCGCCTCGGCCTTCT
>JAUSQH010000486.1 GCA_030652895.1 Alphaproteobacteria bacterium | reverse complement strand
ACCAGCCCGAAGCCTATGTGGCGCGCACTGACACCTATATCGAAAAAGAATCATCCGTAAACGAGCAGATCGACCGGATGCGGCATTCCGCCACCCGTGCGCTGCTGGAACGCGATGACGTGATTATTGTCGCCAGCGTGTCGTGCATTTATGGCATCGGTTCAGTCGAAACCTATGCCGGCATGACGGTGTCCGTGAACGTGGGCGACCGCATCGAGCGCAACCAGTTACTGCGTGATCTTGTGGCGCTGCAATACCGCCGCAACGACGCGGCGTTTCAGCGCGGCACATTCCGGGTGCGCGGCGATGTGGTGGAACTGCACCCCGTCCATCTGGAGGATCGCGCCTGGCGCATTTCGTTTTTTGGCGACGAGGTTGAGGCGATCACCGAATTTGATCCGCTGACCGGCAACAAAACCGGATCACTGGAGCACTTCAAGGCCTATCCCAACAGTCATTATGTGACGCCGCGCCCCGCACTCAGCCAGGCGCTGGAACGCATCAAAGAGGAGTTGCAGCAAACCCTGGCGCGCTTTAACGCCGAGGGCAAATTGCTCGAGGCGCAGCGCATTGAACAGCGCACCAATTTTGATCTCGAGATGATCGCCGCCACCGGTTCATGCGCCGGGATTGAAAATTATTCGCGCTTTCTGACCGGGCGCAATCCGGGCGAGCCGCCGCCGACTTTGTTTGAATATCTGCCGGAAAACGCCCTGCTGTTCACGGACGAAAGCCATGTCAGCGTGCCGCAACTGGGGGGCATGTACCGGGGCGACTATAAGCGCAAGGCGACACTGGCGGAATATGGCTTTCGCCTGCCGTCCTGTATCGATAACCGGCCGCTGAAATTCGAGGAGTGGGACGCCATGCGCCCGCAAACCGTCTATGTTTCGGCAACGCCGGGCCCGCGCGAACTGGAGCGCACCGAAGGGGTGTTCATCGAGCAGGTCATCCGTCCCACCGGCCTGATCGATCCGATCTGCGAAATCCGCCCGGTCAAAACCCAGGTCGATGATCTGGTCGCCGAATGCCATCTTGCAGCGGCTAGGGCGCAGCGCGTTCTGGTAACGACGCTGACCAAGCGCATGTCCGAGGACCTGACCGAATATATGCACGAACAGGGTATCCGCGTGCGCTATATGCATTCAGATATTGAAACGCTGGAGCGCATCGAGATTATCCGCGATCTGCGGCTGGG
>JAUSQH010000485.1 GCA_030652895.1 Alphaproteobacteria bacterium | reverse complement strand
TTGATCCCCTCTCGCGTCGGCTCACAACCTGATCGGGATCTATAAAACAGCGGAGCGCCAAGTTGCTCTTCCAGCTTCTGAATGTGCAGGGATACCGTAGGCTGAGAGATCTGAAGCTGTTCGGCTGCCGCCTGAAAGCTTTTGTGCTCCACCAAAGCCATAAACGTCTGTAGACGCACTAAATTCAGCATTTCAAGGCTATGCCGCCTGTCTTGGATTGTTAACGGCGTCCATCGGCCGCTTGCCGGACAATCCCTGCAAGATGTTTTCCGCAGCGCGCAATTCGATTTCCAACCGGACCTTTTTGACGGCGGATCCAATATGTGAACTGAACAGTGTATTGGGATGGCTCAGCAAACCGGGGGAAATCTCGCGCGGCCTGTCATCGCGCGCCCAGTCTTCAAGTTCGAAAACATCGGTCGCATAACCACCCAGGCGGCCGCTCATCAGCGCCTTCAGGATAGCTGCTTCGCTGACAACCGATCCACGGCAAGGATTAATGAGGTATGCGCCTTCCTTCATCAGAGCGAGAGCCTTACCGTTAATGACGTGAATGGTGTCAGGCGTGAGCGGCAACGCCAGAATGACGATATCGGCCTCGCTCAACAAAGCTTCCAGGCTGCGCCAAACGATCCCGTAGCGAACTTCAGCGGCGGGAACCGGCGTCCTGTCGGTGTATAGCAATGTCGCGCCCCAACCGCTCAGCCGCCTGGCAAGGGCTTGTCCTATTGCACCCGCCCCTACGATCCCAACGTTAGAGCCGCAGATACCCAGACCATAAAACTCCGGCCGCCAGCCAGCGAACGTACCGGAGCGCACTTTGGCGTCAGCCTGCATCAATTTGCGCGTAAGTGCGACAGTGAGGCCAATGGCCAGCTCCGCCGTTGGGACGGTCAGCAGATCCGGGACAAAACTTAGCCAGACGCCCCGGGCCTCGCAGGCAGCGGCGTCGAAATTGTCATAGCCTTTAAGGGCTGCACCGATGATCTTCAATTTTGGGCAGGCGGCCAGAAAGTCGGCGTCAACCCGGTCCGGCATAAAGGCCATCATCGCATCTGCTGTGCTGACGCGGTGAAGCACTTCTTCCGGCGCCAGACTCTCCGCCGTCTGATTGGCGACAACTTCAAAATGGTCGCCCAGAAAATCCAGGACCTCCTCGTGCACCTTATGGGTAATGACAACGCATGGTTTCACGACTGCAATCCTCACTTGAATTTCTTGCGAAGGCGGCCGCTCAGGCTGTCGACAAGCGTAACCATGACCAGGATTACCAGCAGAATTGCGCTGACTTCCTGGTACTGCATGATGCGCAACGACCCCATCAGTTCAAAGCCGATGCCACCCGCTCCCACCATTCCCATTACAGTGGAGGCGCGGAAATTATATTCCCAGCGGTAGATGGAGACGTCCGCAAACTGTGGCAACACCTGCGGCAGAACAGCATGGAACAGCACCTGAAGCGGCGTTGCGCCTGCTGCTCGTGCAGCCTCCACGGGCGCTTCATCCACATGCTCGATCGCCTCGGCAAAAAACTTACCCACCATCCCGACAGAGTGCAGGCCAAGCGCCAGAACACCTGGCAGTGCGCCAAAACCAACAGCGGCGACAAAGATGATGCCCATAATTAATTCAGGCACCGACCGCAGAGCATTGAGCAACGTGCGGGTAATCTGAAAGATGACTGAATGGGGCGTCGTGTTGCGCGCAGCAAGAAATGCCAGCGGAAATGATAAAATTACCGCCATTGCTGTCCCTGCGACACTCATTGCCAGGGTGTCCATCAGCGGTTTAATCCAGTCTTGCGCGTTGGCGAAGTTCGGCGGCGTCGCTTCGCCGGCAAGGGTCAGGATGGCCGGGATCCCGTCGGCGAGGATCCCGAAATCCAGCAGACCGACATACCAGATCGCGAATAACACGATGAAGAGCAATGCAACAACCTGGGCGGACTGGCGGATCCATGTCCGCGCATATAGTTCCAGACATTCGCTCTGTGGGATGACTTCGCTGACAGTGGTCATCATTTTTTTCCGGTCTTAGAATTTCGCAAGATCGAGATCAAGCAATTTGGCCAGATCACGGATTACGTCGTATTCCTTATCGGTGATGGGCGTGAAACCTTCAGCCTTGAAGTTCTTCAATACTTCGGGATCCTTCATATTCACGAAGGCGGTGCTGATTTTGGTTTTAAGTTCCTGCGCCAGATTGGAACGCATGGTCCACGGATATTGAGGATATTCCTTGCTGTATCCAAGGATATTGACCTTGGTTGGGTCTACCGTCTTTTTTTCAACCAGTGATTTCCAGATCACTTCGGACAGACCACCCGCCTCCGCATTGCCATTGACGACATTTACGGCTACTGCATCATGTGCACCGACGAAGTTCTCCTGATAGTCCCTGTCGTGGAGCAGGCCGGCTTCCACCAGCACCGATTTGGGGATCAGATGACTGGAGGTCGATGCCTTATCGCCAAAAACGAATTTCTTGCCTTTGATATCACCGATCGTGTTCACGTTGGCACCGGCGTTAGCAATGATAATGGAGCGATAGGTGGCCTTGCCGTCTTTGACCATAGCCGCAAAAGGTTCGATTTCAGACTTGCTCCTGGCAAGCACGTAGGAAAGCGGACCGAAATAAGCGACATCGATGCGGCCAAAACGCATCGCCTCGATCATTGAGGAATAATCCGTGGTTACAATCAATTCGATTTTTTTGCCTAACTCGCGCTCAAGATACTCCTTGAGCGGCTGATTTTTTTTGATCAGTTCAGAAGCATTCTCGTCCGGTAGCAACGCGACTTTTAGGGTGTCTGGATTTGGATTTGCATCTGCGGCTAAAACCGGCGCCGTCAGCCCTAATATAAGGGCGGAAGTCATAACGAATTTCAAAAAGCGATTCATGCTGTCATCTCTACCTTGGGTGTTAATATACGGCTAATGCGGACGGCGCCATTTCGGGCGCCCGCCAACGTCACCGGTTCACGGGGTTGCCTGGCGTAAATTGCAGTGACCTTGTCGTCAGTGAGTTCTTGTGCGGCGGCGTCGAAAATGATCCTTGCACCGGCAAGCCCTATGATTCGGTCTGCAAAACGCTTGGCGTAGTCCAGCTGGTGCAGCGACACGATGGCCGAAATCCCATCTTCTCTGCATACCCGCCTAAGCAGTTCCAGAATCATTTCCGAAGTGGAAGGGTCTAGGCTTGCGACAGGTTCATCCGCCAGCATCATGCTGGGCTGTTGCGCCAGCGCACGGGCAATGCCAACGCGCTGCTTCTGGCCGCCGGAAAGCTGGTCGATGCGGGTCATCGACTTATCGGCCAAACCAACACGGTCA
>JAUSQH010000465.1 GCA_030652895.1 Alphaproteobacteria bacterium | reverse complement strand
ACATTGTCTGGCATGGGTTCACGCTGAAATATTATGAAAAAGCCTTTGCAAATTCCGATTTGATGCTGGCCCTTGGCAATTCCCTGACCATCGCATTGATCAGTACGGTTATCAGTACGCTGCTGGGAACATTGGCGGCCTATGCGTTATGGCGTTTCCGGTTTTTTGGCAAGGCTGCATATGAAGGCGTCCTGGCGATGCCTATTATCATCCCGGAAATTTGCATGGGAGTGGCGATGATGATGTTTATCGCGCGCTCGGGCTGGCCGCAGGATTTGCCGTGGCCGTTAAACCTTGGCGCCATCACTGTCGCCCATATCGCTTTCAGCTTTCCGTTTGCCGCCATCGTGATCCGGGCGCGGCTGGAAAGTTTTAACCGGGAACTGGCGGATGCCGCGCGCGATCTGGGGGCGGGTGAATTTCAGGTGTTTCGCGATATTACGCTGGCGCACATGCTTCCCGGGATTATTGCGGGCGGGTTGCTGGCGTTCACCCTGTCACTGGATGATTTCGTGATTACTTTTTTCACCTCGGGTCCGAACAGCGTTACATTCCCGGTCAAGATTTATTCCATGGTTCGGTTTTCGGTATCGCCGGAGGTGAACGCCGCCTCTACGGTGCTGATAGTCCTGACCATCGTACTGACGGCAATCGCACTGCGCATGCAGTACCGCAGCCAAATGACCGCATCGCCAAAATGACCCAGGATCAGAACGACCCCATTATCCGTGTCGAAGGCGTTTGCAAAACTTTCGGGAGTTTGCGTGCGGTGGATAATGTCTCACTCAGTATTCAGCGCGGTGAATTTTTTGCCCTGGTTGGTCCATCGGGGTGTGGCAAATCCACCCTGCTGCGTATGTTGGCGGGATTTGAGACACCGGATGCGGGGCGCGTTTTTATTGATGGGCGTGACATGACGGGAATCGGCCCCAACAGGCGGCCGGTCAATCTTGTGTTTCAATCCTATGCGGTATTTCCCCATATGAGCGTTGCGGAAAATGTCGCCTATGGCCTGAAGATTGCGCGGCGCCCACACGATGAGATCGCGGCCCGTACACAAGAAGCGCTAATGCTTGTCAAACTTGACGGGCAGGAAAAAAAGAAACCTGATGAATTGTCGGGTGGCCAGCGCCAGCGGGTGGCGCTGGCGCGTGCACTGATCATGCGCCCGGCCGTATTGTTGCTCGACGAGCCCCTGTCCGCGCTCGATGCCAAGCTGCGCGAAGCCATGCAGATTGAGCTGGTGCATCTGCAAAAAACTGTTGGCATTACCTTTGTGATCGTCACCCATGACCAGTCAGAGGCACTATCCATGGCCAATCGCATTGCGGTCATGCATCAGGGCGCAGTGCGCCAGATTGCCGGTCCCGCAGAATTATACGAAGCGCCAAACTGCCGTTTCGTCGCGGATTTTATCGGCAGGATCAATCTGTTTGAGGGCGTCGCGGTGCCCCATAAAAAAGGACGTCTACGGATAAAATCGGAAGTTCTGGGTGAAATTGAACTGGATGGCCAAGGGGCAGGAGCAGTTACACTGGCAGTGCGGCCCGAAAAAATCCAGATTTCGCGCGAGGCCCAAACCCAGGAGGATACAATTCAGGTGCGCGGCCAGGTGGCGGACGTCGCCTATTATGGCGGTTATTCGAATATATTTATCGACGCTGGCGCGGGACCTCCGATAGTGGCCGACATCACCAATACCGGAAGCGCGGGTGTACCACGATTTTTACCCGGCGAATGGCTTTGGTGCAGCTGGCGCGCCAGCGATAGTTTACTGTTCAGAGATTAGCTGTTCATGAACACCATGGTGGCCTTGCGCGCCGAAAACTTCCATCCCTTTGGTGTGCGGACATATTTATCCTCCATGTAACCCGCTAGCATGGGAAGCGTGTTGGGCACCGGGCCAGGGCCGTCATGATCGGCGCGAAACAGCGTGATATAAGATTTACCCTCCGCATGGTTTTCATCCAGTACGTTAACATAGATATTGGTTACCAGATGCAAGGCCTTGCGATTAGCTGGGCGTTCGGCCATGAATTTCAGGCGCGCCGCGCGGCTGTTTATTTTTTGACCAAAAACTTCGAGTTCGCCGTCCTCAATAAAGGTGTCGGCAAACGCCTCACCCTCACGAAAGTCCACGTGCCGTGCATAGGCGATACTAAGCTTTTCACAGGCCCGTTCTATTAAATCACGTTCGGCTTCGGTCATAACGGTTCCTCCCTATTTAGGATTTTGCGCGGTAACGATCCACGTGGCAGACCCCATGCGCAAACCTTGCGCGTCAAAGTCCGCGGCCAGATCGGCGATGATCTCATCGCGTACTTTCTGACGAACGGCGGGAGTCTGTTCCGCCAAAATCATACGGATCGGACCTACCCCCAGCAAAAAATCAACTGATCCCGCAAGATCACGTCCAGCCCCGATGGTAATCAGCACATCCTGCGGTTCAAGCTTTACCTCCTTGAAGCCAGCAGCCTCCAAAATGCGTGTGACCCGCGCGCGATCACCAAACGAGAACGGCCCGGGATCTTCCGGGCCAAGCGGGGCCGGCATCGTCACATGTTTGGCCGCGATCATCAGGCTTTTCATCACCCAGGGATTTTCTTTCACCGGACGCCACACCACCAGACAGACGCGTCCGCCGGGCTTCAGCGCTGTGCGAATATTGGCGAATGCGGCGGACGGGTTGGCAAAAAACATGACCCCGAAGCGGGAAAAAATTACGTCGGCGGAGGCCGGGGCAAATTTATGTGTACTGGCGTCGGCGAGCGCGAAATTCACATTGCCGGTTTTTTCTGCGTTCTGACGGGCGCGCGTCAGCATCGGTCCGGAAATATCGACCCCCAGCACCTGCCCGCCCGGTGTGACGTTTGCGGCAATTGCCAGGCTTGTCGCGCCACAGCCGCAGCCCACATCAATGACGCTTTCGCCCGGTGCGAAATTCGCCTTTGCAATGCCGCCAAGCCCCAGGGGCGCCAGCATGCTGTCAAGATCGGCCTGCTCTTCCGCCCATTTCTGGCCAACATCACCATTCCAGATTTCGGCCTGGGCGGAATTTTCGCCAGTCGTCTGAGTCATGTTCCAGTTACCTCCGATTAGCGGGTTGGATCGCTGCTGATCTGCACCAGTTGTTTGCCAAAATTGCGCCCTTCCAGAAGCCCCTGAAACGCGTGCACCGCATTTTCCAGCCCCTGGGTAATATCTTCGCGGTGGCGGATTTTCCCCTCCCGCAACCAGCCACCGACCTCGGCCTGAAATTCGTCAAAGCGGTCGCGGTGATCACCTATGACGAAACCGCTGGCCTTCATCCGCCGGCCGATCATGCCCATCATCACCATGGACGTTCTGTCCGGTCCCTGGGGCGGCGCGGTGACATTATAATTGGAAATACCCCCGCACAAAACCAGACGCGAAAAATTGTTCATCTGCGGAAATACCGCATCGAATACTTTTCCGCCCACATTCTCGAAATAGACATCTATGCCTTTCGGGCAAGCGGCGCGAAGGTCCGCCACAAGCGCCGGGCTATGATGGCTGATGCACGCGTCATAGCCAAGGGCTTCTACGGCAAACGCGCATTTTTCCGGCGCGCCCGCAATGCCCACGGCGCGGCAGCCTTTAATCCTGGCAATCTGACCGGCGAGTGATCCAACGGCGCCGGTGGCGGCTGACACCACCACCGTTTCGCCTGGTTGTGGCGTGCCCAGTTCCAGCAGGCCATACCAGGCGGTGAACCCCGGCATGCCCAGGACGCCAAGTGACGCACTGATAGGCGCCACCCCCGGATCAAGCTTGCGCAAGCCCAGCGCATCGCCGCCAATAATGCCATATTCCTGCCAGCCCACCGTGTCACAGAACACGAAATCCCCCGGCGCATAACCGGCAAGATTTGATTCCATCACCTGCGAAACCGTGCGCCCGGTGATGACCCCTTCAATCTGCACGGGCGCTGCATAGGACGGCCCGTCATTCATCCTGCCCCTCACATAAGGGTCAAGCGAGAGATAAATTACCCGGGTCAGCATCTGACCCGGGCCAGGGGTGGGCATTTCGCGTTCAACCAGCCTGAAGTCACTGTCCTTTGGCGCGCCTTTGGGGCGGGCGGCCAGAACGATTTGCCGGTTCGACTGGTTTAACATTACGCCCACCCCTTACAGTATTTATGGCTATGTAGTGTGTGCAGCATAGATGCCGACGCTCATCGGCATAACCCTAAAAATAATATTGCTTTGTTCAATGTTACAGGCGTACGTTACTGGAAATTACGCAGAAAACCGATTTTGCCTAAATTCTCTTTAACCGACTGGTCCGGGGGAATATACTATGTCTATTTCTTTTGAGACTCTGGGTAATGCAACAATTCTGATGTTTGAGGACGGCAAGCCACAGTTTGCCACGGATCCCTGGATGATCGGAACGGCCTATTATGGCAGTTGGGCGCTAGAAAACCCTTTGAGTGCGCAGCAGATTGATGACATCAAACAGTGCAAATATATCTGGTTTTCGCACGGTCATCCCGATCATCTGCATATTGATTCAGTTGATATGCTTGATCGCAGCACGACGTTGCTTGTGCCTGATCTGTATAAATCAGATATTCCCCGGGATCTTCGCGCGATGGGTTTTAACGTCCGTGTCCTGAAATACCGGGAGTGGTTTAACGTCACGGATAAAATCCGTATCTGCTGTGTCGACAATATCAACCAGGACGCCATTCTCGCAGTCGACACGGATGAGGGGTTGATCATCAACAAGAACGACTCTCCATTCTGCGGGGAATTTCGTTTTTTGCGCGGTCTCGTAAAAAAGCACCCGCGACGTCGTACCTATATGACATCCCTATATGCTGGTGGCGGCGATATGGAAAATCAGGTTGATGCCAGAGGCGTGCGCATTATTGCCCCCGCGCAGGATTTCGAACTGGGAAAAGTGCTGAAAGTTACGCGCGAAGCTGACCGGCTGGGCGTCGGCACATATTGTTGCTCGTCCTCCCAGCATGTCTATGTGCGGGCCGATTCTATATGGGCGAACGAGTATGGGCTGCACTGGACCGAATTGAAAAAGCATTGGAATCGTCCGTCCGTTGATCTGGTCCCGCCGTACGTCACCATTGATATGGCGGCCGGCGCGGTGACGCAGAATACGCCGGAGCCTGAGACCATTCCCTATGATATGACAGGCACCGGGGAGGATGACTGGAACGACAGGTTGGACGAAGCCGACTGGAAGACGGTCTTCGCGTTTTTCCAGAAATACGAAACCCTGCGCCGCGATGTCGATATTATCGGTGTCACAGTTGGCGGCGAGCGGCGCGATATTCCGATGAACAGGCGCGCGGACAATGTTCCACGCGAGAAACTGAGAATTGCGCATTTTATGGCACCCAAAAAATCTTTCCTGGATGCGGTGACATGGGGATATTTCGACGATCTGATGATCGGAAACTTCATGAAGACCGAACTTCTCAATATGACGCTCTACCCCAATTTTACTCCAAAGCTTGCCAAATATGGCGGCAACGCCAAAGCGTTCTCCAACCGGGATCTGGTCAAATTTCACTGGTACTATTTCCGGCGCAATCCCTACGCCTATCTGGCGATGAAACTGTCAGCCTGGTTCGAGAGCCTCGTGGTTAACGGTCTGCGCGTTGGCACTGAAAAAGCTGGTGTCAAACCGTTCTTCAAATGGGTATACAGATCCGCGCTAGGCGATACAGTGCCTGGTGGTGCTGGTCGTTAACGATATATAATTCATACAGTTTGAAAAGTAACCGCGTGGCTGGCTACAGTTCATTTCGGATATGCGATTGGCGCACCCTTGTTGGATGGCTTGGGGCCGCAATTATATTTGCGCGCGCAGCGCTTCCCATGCCGATGATGATGCCGGTGGAAATGGTTGCCCTGACCATTTGCGGCGCACACGGGATCGAAACGATCCTGGTTGATCAGAATATGAACCGGGTTAATCCGGATGCCCCACCAAAGCCGAGTGCGGAACATTGCGGCGTCTGTACGCTCGCTTTTGGTCTGGCCTGGGCCATCGCGCTGACACTAGGTCTGGCGCTAATCGCTTTCCACCTTCTGCCCCGGCGGGATGATGTCTGGCCGGCACAGCGCCGTGATTTTGCGCTCGCCCATCCGCGCGCGCCCCCTTCCTTCGCTTAGCCACACCTGAATTGTTTTTTAGCCGCTCGGCGCGATCCTGCGTACGGGCGTACCTATTCATGTTTGCCAGGGAAGAAACATCATGCAACCTATGCACAGTATTGCTATGCCTGTATCCGCGTCCCTTTTACTAGGAGCGGTTGTGTCCGCCATGCCATTACAGATGGCCCATGCGTCATGCGGGGCTTCGTTCTGCACCATAAACACCAACTGGAACATGCAGGGCGCCGCCGTAGAACCCGGCTGGCGGCTGGATGTGCGCACGGAATATATTGATCAGGATCAGCCCATGACGGGCAGCAGCGAAGTCG
>JAUSQH010000462.1 GCA_030652895.1 Alphaproteobacteria bacterium | reverse complement strand
CCGCCCAGGGCGGCGCGGGCATAGCGCGGCAAAAACTGCAAACCGCCCCAGTCCAGCCTCAGGTGACGCAATTCGGGGCGCCGCACAGTGCCAATAAAAACCACGTCCTCGCAATGATGCCGCCGCAGGGCGCGCATCAGGCCGCCCACCGCACCAATACCGATCCATTGATGCGGAAAGCGGGCGATGTCGGCGGAGGCTGCACCGGTAATCGCGGCAATAAAACAAGGCCTCTCCTGCGCAAGGCATTGTTCGGCCAGCATCAACGGGATTGGCCCGCCGCCGGCGATGATGCCAAGAGGCCTCGCCACCGGCTGATGGCGCGTTGAAATTGGTTGAATCACGGCGTCATCCAAATGGTTCCCGGTCCGAAGCAACAGCCCATCAAGTAAACAGCCCTGGCGGGATGATCAAGCGTTTCCATGCACGGGGAATTATTCGAAATAGCCTACTGCGTCAAAACGGCAAACCCGACCGCGCCGCCCACAAATTATGCCAACTGCCTACAAACTAGGCAATTTCGGGGTTGTGTCCTGCTGTGCTTGGCGGTAACAATCGCTGAATTCCGGCTAGCATCATACTCTGAATAACTGGCATGACACATGCTAACAAGAAAGTGTTATGCTCAATTCCGCTAACCGCTGAGCCGATTGTAACAGGAACCTGGACGCACATGAAAAAGATCGAAGCGATCATTAAACCGTTCAAGCTGGATGAGGTAAAGGAAGCCCTGCATGAAGTGGGGCTGCAGGGGATAACCGTCCTTGAGGCAAAGGGATTTGGGCGCCAGAAAGGCCATACCGAGCTTTATCGCGGCGCCGAATATGTGGTCGATTTTTTACCCAAGGTGAAAATCGAGATCGTTTTGTCGGACGATATGGTGGAGCGCGCCATTGACGCGATCAAGGGCGCCGCCCACACCGGCCGCATCGGAGACGGCAAGCTGTTTGTCAGCAACATCGAAGAAGCATTGCGTATTCGCACAGGTGAAACCGGCGAAGAAGCGCTATAACACCACTTTCACAACAGGGAAAAAAAATGTCCGACGTCAACAAACTCATGAAAAACATCAAGGACAACGATGTCAAATTCGTTGACCTGCGCTTCACGGACCCACGCGGAAAGTGGCAGCATCTTACCATGGATGTCGGGGTGTTCGATGAAGACATGGTTGCCGAAGGCATCATGTTCGACGGCTCCTCTATTTCCGGCTGGAAGGCCATCAATGAATCCGACATGACCCTGATGCCAGACCTGAGCACGGCGGTGATGGATCCGTTCATGGCGCAAAATACCCTGATCCTGGTGTGCGACATTCTGGAACCCTCTACGGGCCAGGCCTATAGCCGCGACCCGCGCTCCACCGCCAAGGCGGCGGAAGCCTATCTGAAATTCACAGGACTGGGCGACAGCGCCTATTTCGGGCCGGAAGCGGAATTCTTCGTGTTTGACGATGTGCGCTACAAAGTCGACATGAACGAAACCAGCTTCGCCATCGACAGCGTAGAAGGCCCCTATAATACCGGTACCAAATATGATGGCGGCAATCTGGCCCACCGTCCCCGCGTCAAGGGTGGCTATTTTCCGGTCCCGCCAATGGATACACTTCAGGATATGCGTTCTGAAATGCTGGCCATCATGCGCGAAATGGGCCTGGACACAGAAAAGCATCACCATGAAGTCGCGCCGAGCCAGCACGAACTTGGCATGAAATTCAGCACACTGACAAAAATTGCCGACCAGATGCAGATCTACAAATATGTGGTCCATCAGGTGGCGGCGAGCTATGGCAAAACGGCGACATTCATGCCAAAGCCGATATATGGCGATAACGGCTCGGGCATGCATGTGCACCAGTCGATCTGGCGCGACGGCAAGCCCCTGTTCGCGGGCGACAAATACGCCGGCCTGTCCGACCTCTGTCTCTGGTACATCGGCGGCATCATCAA
>JAUSQH010000453.1 GCA_030652895.1 Alphaproteobacteria bacterium | reverse complement strand
AAAAATGGACCTATGGCGCCGTAACGGTTCTGCATGCGGTGTCCACGCTGTCGGCATGGAAAATGTATACGGTTACAATCAATCTGCTGTTCTTCGCGGCTTGGCCGATGCTGGCTGCGTGCGTTGCGCTTTATCTTCTGCGGGATCTCGATAATAAGTTCACGCTGGCCCAGCCGGATTAAGAGAAAGCAGATTTAGGCGGCTCGCCGCCGTTTGGCCTTAACCGCTACCGCGCACGTAAAGATCAGCGTCGTGTGGGCAATGTTCCCATTTAGCTTCAGTCACCACGTGCAGGGACAATACCCCGTGGGCTTTGACGAAAGCTTTCGAACCGTCGATTTTCGATCTCGTATCAAGACGCGCGAGAACAAGAATATCGCCGGAAAAGAAGGTGGTGCCCGCTGCCGGACTCGAACCGGCACAGCCTTACGACCGAGGGATTTTAAGTCCCTTGCGTCTACCGATTCCGCCAAGCGGGCACAGAAGCAGGCAAGAGATATAGAACAGTATTGCCTTCGTTGAAAATGCTTTTGGGAGACGAAGGGCTGACAAGGCTGTTCTAGTGACAAGTGGTAAAAAACAGGGCAATCTGAAACACCAATAAATTAGGAATAAGGCGGGGAGAGACTTTTATGCCGAGACTATCAAAACTGAGCCGTTCTGTTGCTGGACGTGCCGTACTTGTCACAGGGGCCGCAAGCGGCATGGGCCGCGCTACGGCGCATCTGTTTGCCGATGAAGGCGCGATGGTCGCTGTGACGGATCTGAAACAAGAGGCCGTGGATGCGGTGGTTAAGGAAATTACCGATGCGGGCGGCAAGGCGCAGGGCTGGGTATTCGATGTGGGCAAGCGCGAAGTGGTGGAGCGCGTCGTTAAAGAGGTGGCCGAGGCGTTTGGGCGGCTGGATATCATCGTCAATAATGCGGGCCTCGCGACGGTTGGGTCCACAGAGTCCAGCCGGTTCGAGGATACGTGGGCGCTGGCGCTGGATGTCATGCTGACCGGACCGGCGCGCATTGTGCGCGCGGCGCTGCCCTATTTGCGCAAGTCGGATGGGGCGCGGGTGGTCAACATCGCATCTACCGAAGCGCTGGGCGCAACGCCGGGTGGCGTGGGCTATGCGGCAGCGAAAACCGGACTGATCGGGGTGACGCGATCCCTGGCGGTTGAATATGGGCGTGAAGGCATCACCGTCAATTGCATTTGTCCGGGCGCCATACGTACCGGATTGACCGAACGTATTCCGGAAGAGAATAAGGAAAAATATGTGCGCCGCCGCGTCCCGGTACAGCGATACGGATTCCCGGAAGAAGTCGCGCACATGACTCTGAGCCTTTGCCTGCCTGCCGCGTCTTACGTCAATGGCGTGGCCTTCCCAGTGGATGGGGGGATGACCATCAAGAACGCGTGAATGCGGTAAAGCCCGCGCAGTACCGCGCGGGTTTTATCCGTTGCGGCTTTCTATACACTGTATGGGGGGTAAAGATCTTCTCAATCCTCTTCGAGGCTATCCGCTAGTCCGCGCAGCAAGCTTGCGCCATCACCGCGCCATGCGCTTCCATGCATGCAGGCTAGGGTGCGCGGATTCAGCGCAGCTAGCCGTTCAAGCATGGAACGCGAGTTTTTTGCGTGTGAAAAATAGTCCAGCGACCGGCGAAACGCCTCGCTGGGGCCAAGAATGTCAGCCTCGGTTAGCGCCGGGTTATCTGCGCCGCCCTGGGTAAACAGATCGCCACACAGCAATGTCGCCGTCTGTGTCTCCATCAAAAACCCGCATTCCCAGGCATGCGGCAGATGCGGGGTATCGATCCAGTGCAAATTATGGCGGCCAAGTGTCAGGGTTTCGCCATCGCCAAGTACATGCGGCGCACGGTCTGACACATCGCCAACCGAGGTCATCGCCGCGATTTGCCCGCATACGGGCGCGGCGTCCGTCGCAACAGCAAGAAACTCGTTCAGTGAACCGCACTCATCACCCTCAAAATGAGACAGGCCAATGAAACGCAAACTTTGCAGGGGAATTATACGCGCGACCGCCTCGCTTATTTCAGCAAACAGTTTGCGCGGGCCGGTATGAAATAACAGTGGGGCGTCATCAACGATAAGATACTGATTAAATGAGAACCCGCCCAGGCCCGGTGGCGTAACCGGTGTGTTAATGCGGTAAATATCGGTTTCTATCTCACTGATCGTCGACATGATGACCTCATACAGTTCGAGATTGATAGATTGCCGGAACGGAAAATTGATAGACTTTACAGCATCATTTACCGCGTTGACGTTCGCAAAAAATTAGCCGGTCACCCCGGATCAAGTCCGGGGTGACAAAGATTGCTGTCAGCGCCCAAAAACCATCCGACATAACATATGGGCTGATGATTATTATCCAGCCGTTGCGACGGCGCTGGGACGGGCTTTCATGCGGTCGTTCCATGCGGTCACGTTTTTCAGCTCTGCTGGAATGGGTTGGCCGACACCACCAGCGAAATCCAGGAAGCAAAACAGCAGGACATCGGCGAGTGTCAGGCGGCTGCCCGCTATGAATTGTTTGCCTTCCATTTGTTTGTCGAGCCAGGCGAGGTTGTGCTGCGCGATTTTTTTCAGGCCGGGTGCGGCTTCTGGAAAGGTTGGGATACGGTCCTTGAACAGGCCCAGTCCTTCGGCAAAACGAAAGCCGTTGGTCAGGGGTTCGACAATGTTGAGATCAACGCGGCGTGTCCACATGCGGGTTTCGGCGCGCTGTTCTGGTGTTTTGCCGATCAGCGTGTCATTGGGGTTGGTCTCGTCCAGATATTCGCAGATCGCGGTGATTTCGCTCAGGAACGACCCGTTATCGAGTTCAAGCGCGGGGGTCTGGCCAAAGGCGTTGAGCTTGAGGTAGGGCTCCTTGCGGTTTTCCCCCTTCATCAGATCAACTTTTTCGGTGGGCAAATTAATGCCTTTTTCATGGGCGAACATGCGCACGGTGCGTGGGTTTGGACCGATAGAGTCATAGAATTTCATGGGGAGTCTCCCTGCTGGGGTGGTTTTGATAGCAGTGGGAGATTAGTCAATTTTTGGTCAGATTACCATGTGCAAAAAATCCGGGGCTGCGTAAAACAGCCCCGGATTAAATCACGCCAGTCAGAATTTAGAATTGCTTGGAAACCGGTACTTCAAACTTGAACAGGCGCGCCGCATTGAGGCCGAGGATTTTCATCCGCGATTCATGCTTGAGGTGCCCCATCGTCCGCTCAATGGCTTCCGGCGAATGTGGCCAGCTGCCTTCGTGATGCGGATAGTCGTTGGCCCAGATGAAATTATCCACCAGGTTGAACGGTTCCGCGAGGGCGAGGCCCGCCGGATCTTCCTGAAAGCTGGAGAAGCCATGCGCGCGGTAATAGTCGCTGGGCAGGCCCTGCAGCTTGGGGCGCACCCACATGTGATGCTTTTTATAGGCCTCGTCCATGGCGTCCAGCGCCCATGCCACCCAGCCGATACCGGCTTCAATGGTCGCGAACTTCATTTTCGGGAAACGCTCCAGCACACCCGAAGAGCACAGGTTTGCCATCGGCTCAATGGTCGGCGCCAGCGAGTGCGACACATAATTGATGATTGCGCCGCCATTGCCCGTCGACGCGCGCGGATCACGGCCGGTTGAGACGTGGAAAGTGATCGGCAGATTGACTTCCTCGATCAGCGCCCACATCCGGTCATACATGGGTAGATTGTAATTCGGGTGCTCGTGGTTATGCCCGCCAAAAATCGGCTTGCAGGGCAGGGTCAGGCCGCTAAAGCCTCTCTCGGCAGACCGGGTGATCTCGGCCATGGCGTAATCTATGTTGGCTGTCGAAATGCAGGCCATCGGCTTCAGGCGGTCATTGAATTTGGCAAAGGTTTCCCACGCCCAGTCATTCCAGGCCAGACACATGGAGTTACTGAAATCAATGTCAGTGGTGGCCCATGCCATCAGGCCGCGGTTGGGAAACATAATTTCGCCGTCCACGCCATCCATCTTCAGTTCGGCAATCCGCTGCTCCGGCGTCTTGCCAGCGTCGTTACGGAGCTTTTCTTCACCGACGAAGGTGTTTTCACGCATTTTGGCTTTACGAAAGCCTTCCTGCACCTGCCACTTGTCACCCTTGGCATCTACTTCAATCCTGGGCATGCGCGACAGATATTTTTCCGGCAGACGGTCCGCGAAAATATTCGAGGGCTCCGACACATGCCCATCGCATGAGATGATGAACATCTTGTTTTGATCGTTGGGGCGTGCGGTGCGTGGCCAACCGTTTGCGCCGGGGGTTTCCAGGCGCCACAGATTCGGTTCGTTTACTTCGTAATCTATCAAGTCCATTTCAGTGTCCTCATTCTTCGCAACGATAGGGGATGGGTTTATTTCGTAACGCGCCAATGCACCAGAGTATAGGGCATTTTGGAGCCGGTGTGATGTTCAAACACCGCTTCCACATTCGCGCCGATTTTGATGTCCTGCTTCGGGTCACCCAGCAGATTGCCAATCATACGGATATTACCCGCATGTGGCAATTCGACCAGCACGACGATATAGGGGCCATGATCCTTCAGGGCCGGATGTACGGGATGCCATGCGCGTTCCCAGCTGTAAATGACGCCTTTTGGGGCGACTTCTTCCCAGCCAATGTCGAACGAATGGCATTTGTGGCACACCCATTCCGGGCCCCACTGATAGGTCTTGCAGCCCTTGCAGCGCTGCACGATCAGCTTGTTGACAGACACGCCTTCCCAATAGGGCTTGTCCAGCCCATCGGGTGCAGGTGCCGGGGCTGGCAGGCCTTCGGGCAGATAAAATTCTGAAGTGCTCATTACAGGGTCTCCCGGCTGCCAAAGATTGAATTACTGACGGGGGTTACCATTGGCCCCGAAGTGACCATGGAGATTTTCGCGTCTTTCACCTGGTTGGGGGATTCGCCGCGAATTTGCCGCACCGCCTCGGTGATCAGTTCCAGCCCGTGCATATAGCATTCCGCCAGATTGCCGCCGCTGGTATTGAGTGGAAGCTTGCCACCCTTGGCCAGGAAGTTTTCAGTGGTCATGAAACTGTTGGCTTCTTCATGGGTGCAGAAGCCATGCTCGATAATCGACATCACTACGCCGCCGGTGAAGTTTTCATAGCTTTGCAGCACGTCCACATCTTTCGGCCCAACCTTGGCCATGTCATAGAGCCGCGGGGCCAGACTGGTAAAGCTGGAGGTCGCATAGAGCGGCGCATTATGGCTGGGCGCCGCGTTGCGGTATTCAGAACCCGAAGTCGCGCCCAGAATATAGGCGGGTTTCTTCTTCAGATCCTTGGCCCGGTCCGCGGATACAATCACCAGCGCCGCCGCCCCGTCATTTTCCATGCAGCAGTCATAAAGCTGATAGGGTTCCACGATCCAGCGGGCATTGTCATAAGCTTCTGGTGTCAGCGGGCGGCCATGCATCACGGCGCGCGGGTTATTCTGCGCATGGGCGTATGTCGCCAGCGACACCGCCTTGTAGGTGTCGCGGGTAATGCCGGTTTCATGCAGATGGCGGGTGCAGCGCATGGCGAACATCTGCGCGGGGGACATCACCCCATAAGGCATGGAATAGGCCATGTCGCCGGCAATCGCCGACATTTTCGGCCCCTGACCAAAACGGGCAAACTGGCCCTGCGCCAGGGCGCGGAACACGACGACCACATCGGCTACACCAGATGCCACCGCGGACGCCGCATTGGCGACTGCGCCAGAACCGCCGCCGCCGCCGCCGCCCCACTGCATACAGGCGAATTTCAGTTCCTTGATGCCAAGCGCCGCCGAGATGCGCGAGGGGTCATTACGGTCATTGCTATAGGACGAAAAGCCGTCTACTTCGCGCGGGTCAATGCCGGCGTCTTCGCAAGCCGCCAATATCGCTTTGATCGCCAGCACAAATTCCGCGTCTGGCGCCCCGCCGCGTTTGTAGTAGGTGGTTTCGCCGACGCCGACCACGGCGGTCTTTCCCCTTAAACTCCGGTCGCTCATGCTTTCTCCCAGTCTTTATCGTTGCCGGTTACGGGCATTGCGCCCGGCGCCATTTGCCGTACTATAAATCATCTCTATGGTGGGGCGCAAACCATTACACTAGATTGGGTGAAATGTTAACATGGCGCCACAATAAAAACGGAGGAAACCATGCAGGCCCAGGGATTAACCCAAAAACTGGCGGCGCAGGCTGCGAACTATCGTTACGGGAACTTGCCGGATGAAGCGGCGGTCATGGCGAAGCAGTGCCTGCTTGATTTTCTGGGGGTGACGCTGGCCGGCGCGAGCGAACCGTTAACCGGAATTCTGCATGAGGAGGCGCTGGCCGAAGGCGGCAACCCGCAGGCCAGTCTGATTGGTTTGCCAGGCAAGGTGACGGCGGCCCAGGCGGCGCTGATCAACGGATCTGCGTCGCATGCGCTGGATTATGATGATGTGCAATTGTTCATGATGGGCCATCCCAGTGTGCCTGTGGCGCCTGTGGTGTTTGCGCTGGCGGAGCAATATGGCAAATCCGGTTCCGATCTGATTACGGCTTTTGTGGCGGGCTTTGAAACCGAATGCCGCATCGGCGCCTCTGTATCGCCCAGCCATTATGCGGCGGGCTGGCACGCCACTGCGACGTTGGGCTGTTTTGGCGCGGCGGCGGCAGCGGCGAATTTATTGCGGCTGGACGCGGACATGACCGCGATGGCGCTGGGTATTGCGGGGACACAGGCCTCGGGTTTCAAGAGCATGTTCGGAACCATGTGCAAACCGTTTCACGCGGGCCATGCGGCGATGAGCGGCCTGATGGCGGCACGGCTGGCGGCGCGCGGCTTCACCAGCCGCCCGGACGTGCTGGAGGTGGAGCAGGGCTTTGGCGAAACCCAGAGCAAGGGGCTGAAGCCCGATGCGGCGCTGGCCGCGCCCAGGGGCGGCAGCCATATCCGCAGCACATTGTTCAAATATCATGCGGCGTGTTATCTGACCCATTCCAGCCTTGAGGCGTCGCACGGGCTGCGCCGTCAGCACGATATAGCGGCGGACAAGATCAGGGCCGTGCGGGTGATGGTCGACAAGGGCCATTTGCGGGTGTGCAATATTCCATCCCCCGCCACAGGGCTGGAGACGAAATTCAGTCTGCGGACGACCACGGCGTTTGCCCTGACCGGGCTGGATACCGCCAGTATTGAGACCTATAGCGACGCCAACGCCAACCGCGCGGATGTCGTCAGCCTGCGCGACAGGGTGACGGTCGAGGTGCACAACAAACCCGATGCGCAGGAAAGCGAAGTGATCATCGACATGGCGGACGGGCGCAGCTTTGCCATGAGCGCCAATGTGGGCATTCCCGCCAGCGATCTGGATGCCCAATGGGAAAAGCTCACGAATAAATTCCATGCCATCGCCGATCCGGTGGTAGGCCGGGGGCGGGGGCAGGAACTGGTCAGCGCAATCCGCAATCTGGAATCACTTGATAATTTTGCCGATCTGGGGCCATTGCTCCGGGCGGGCTGAAACACAAAACAGGCAGGGGAACAAATATGCCGGAAAATATAACCGAGCGGGCGAAGCTGATCCCGAAGGGCAACCATTACGGGGTGTTCGAGGTGGGTCAGGTGTTTGAACATCATTGGGGGCGCACGATTAACGCCGGGGACAATTCGCTGTTCACGACGCTGACGCTTTCCTACAATCCGCTCTACTTCAACGTGGAATATGCGAAGGCGCACGGGCATCCGGGCATTGTCGTCAATCCGATGCTGGTGTTCAATACGGTGTTCGGGCTGACGGTCGAGGATTTGAGCGAAGGCGGCGGGCCGTTTCTGGGCGTGGATCAGCTTACCTATCATCGCCCGGTGTATGAAGGCGATACGGTGACCGCGCGCTCCACCGTGAAAGACAAACGCATTTCGGAAAAGGTGAAAGGCTTCGGCATTGTCACCTGGCATACTGAAGGCTACAACCAGCGCAAGGAACTGGTGGTGGAATATCAGCGTACGAATTTAGTGAGGATCAGAGCATGAGCACGACTGAAAAACTGGGCGGCGACGCGTGGGACATTAATCCCAATGCGGGTGAGGGCTATATGACCGATGAGCGCCGCCTGATCAAGGACAGCGCGCGCGCCTTTACCATGAAAGAAGTGCTGCCAGTCGCCAATGAACTGGATCCGGTGCAGGGCAAAATTCCCATGGATTTGCGCAACAAGATGGGCGAGATGGGTTATTTCGGCATCACCATTCCCACCCGTTATGGCGGCATGGGGCTGGGCTGTTTTGAATATTGCCTGGTGGCGGAGGAACTGGCGCGCGGCTGGATGAGTGTCGCAAGTCTAATTGCGCGCGGCAACGGGCTGATCGGCTCGCGCGGCATGACCGAGGAACAGTTGCAGGACCGTTTGCCCAAGGTGGCGCGTGGCGAATGGCTGGGCGCGTTTTCCATGTCGGAACCTGGTGCGGGTTCGGACATTTCCGCGCTGACGTGCCGAGCTGTGCAGGAGGGGGACGAATGGGTGATTACCGGAAATAAATACTGGTGCACCTTCGCCGATGACGCGGACTATATCTATGTGGTAGCGCGCACGGAGCCGATTGATCCCAAGGCGCGGCACAAGGGTATTTCCGGTTTCATCGTTGAGAAACCGCGCGGCGAATTGCCGAATAATTGCAAGGGCGCGGTCATTCCCAAGATCGGTTATTTCGGCTGGAACACGTTTGAGCTGGCCTTTGACGGCTGCCGGGTGCCCTTACATGCGCAGGTCGGCGGCAAGAAAAGCGCGGGCAACGCCTTTTACCAGATCAGTTCGGGGCTGGAACGCGCGCGCGCACATACGGCGGCGCGCTCCATCGGCCTGGCGCAAGGCGCGC
>JAUSQH010000450.1 GCA_030652895.1 Alphaproteobacteria bacterium | reverse complement strand
GCGCGCGAAATGCAGGAGCGGGTAGGGTCGCTGATCGGTGGCGCGGTCGAGGGTATGCCCTGGCTTGGCACATTTCATTCCATTGGCGCCAAAATTTTGCGCCGCCACGCGGAACTCGCGGGGCTGAGTTCCAATTTCACCATTCTGGATACAGACGATCAGATAAGATTGTTAAAGCAGTTGCTGAGCGCTGCCGATATTGACGACAAACGCTGGCCCGCGCGATCATTGGCGGCGCTTATAGATCGCTGGAAAAACCAGGGGCTGACGCCGGATAAAATATCCGAAAATGACGCCTTCAGTTTCGCCAACGGCAAGGGGCGTGAATTATATGCCGCCTATCAGGCCCGGCTGAAAGTTCTGAACGCCGCGGATTTCGGCGATCTGCTGCTGGAATGTTTGACACTGCTGCAGCGCAACCCCGATGTGCTGGCCCAATATCAGGAGCGCTTCAAATATATTCTGGTCGATGAATATCAAGATACCAACGTTGCGCAATATTTATGGCTGCGCCTGCTGGCGCAGAAGCGGCGTAACATTTGTTGCGTTGGCGATGACGATCAATCCATCTATGGCTGGCGTGGCGCGGAAGTTGGCAACATTCTGCGCTTTGAAAAAGATTTTCCCGGCGCGCGCACTGTCCGGCTGGAACAAAATTACCGGTCAACGCCAAATATTCTGGCCGCCGCATCCGGTATGATCGCCGCCAATGAAGGGCGCCTGGGAAAAACTCTGTGGACCGATCATCAGGAGGAAGGCGAAAAAATCCAGATCTGCGGCGTGTGGGATGGAGCCGAGGAAGCCCGCATCGTCGGTGAACAGGTCGAGCAGTTACAGCGCCAGGGCAGCAATCTGAACGATATGGCGATCCTGGTGCGCGCGGGGCGCCAGACCCGGGAGTTCGAGGAGCGTTTCCTGACCCTTGGCGTGCCTTACCGTGTGATCGGCGGGCCACGTTTTTATGAACGCATGGAAATCCGCGACGCCATCGCCTATCTGCGCGTCATTGCGCAACCAGGAGACGATCTGGCGTTTGAACGCATTCTCAACAAACCCAAGCGTGGCCTGGGCGATGCAGTGGTGCAAAAACTGCACCAGACGGCGCGGGCGCAGAATATTCCGCTGACCCGTGCGATGCAGTTGTTACTGGAAACCGATGAGCTGCCCGCGCGCAGCCGCAATCCGCTCCGTGCGCTGAATGACGACTTCACACGCTGGCGCTCATTGCTCGGCAATACGGATCATCCGCAGGTGACGCAACTGGTGCTGGATGAAAGCGGCTATACGGGTATGCTGAAGGCGGATCGCTCACCTGATGCGCCGGGACGCCTGGAAAATCTCAAGGAACTGGTGAACGCACTCGAAGCATTTGAAAATCTGGGTGGTTTTCTGGAACATGTTTCCCTGGTAATGGAAAATCAGCAATCCGGATCCGGAGACCGGATAAATATCATGACCCTGCACAGCGCCAAGGGACTGGAGTTCCGCTCGGTTTTCCTGCCCGGATGGGAAGAAGGCCTGTTTCCCAGCCAGCGCAGCATGGACGAAAACGGCACGGCCGGCCTGGAGGAAGAGCGCCGTCTGGCCTATGTCGGCATAACACGGGCGCGCGAACGGGCGCGAATATTTTATGCCGCCAATCGCCGGGTATATAATTTGTGGCAATCCGCCCTGCCATCCCGTTTCATCAGTGAACTGCCGCCGGATACTGTCAGCGTGCAAACGGAACAAGGCCTTTATGGCGGCCGCATGCGTGAAGCAAATCCGGTGTTTGAGCAAAATTATGATACGCCGGGATGGCAACGCATGCAGGCCGCCAAGCGGCCGTCGCGTGGGGTGACAATCGAGGCGCGCGCGACGCCCGGCCGCGCGACGCCAGCCACAGAAACATGCGAACACGCCAAGGGCGCGCGGGTGTTTCATGCAAAATTCGGATATGGCCATGTGGCCGATGTCGATGGCAACAAGCTCGAAATCGAATTTGAAAAGGCCGGGCGCAAGCGCGTAATAGGCGCCTTTGTGCAACCTGCCTGAACCATGACAGACCCACTCATCCAGGCGACGCTGCAATTGCCGGCACATGCGGCGCTGAGTGTCGCGGACCTGCTGGAGGGCCTGGACGCGCCACAAGCTCTGTCCGTTACGGCATTTGAAATTCCTGGAACGGATGATTTTACAGTTCAGGCGCTGTATCCACAGGCTCCATCGGCGGAAAATTTGCAACAGCAGATCGCGCCACTTATTGACGCACTGCAAATACCAATGCCGCAGATCACGTTAGGCAAACTGGAAGACCGGGATTGGATCGCGCAATCCCTGGCCGACCTGCCCCCGATTGTTGCCGGACGTTTTTTTGTCGCGGGCGCGCATGGGCTTGAACAAGCGCCGCGCGCCGCTATCCATCTGCATATAGAGGCGGGACAGGCGTTTGGCACCGGGCATCACGAAACCACGTTATGCTGTCTGCTGGCGCTCGATTATCTTGCGCGGCGGCAGCGCTTTTCGCATGTGCTGGACCTTGGCTGTGGCACCGGCGTATTGGGCATGGCGGCGGCAAAACTCTGGCGGCGCAAGGTAATTGCAAGTGACATTGACCCGATTGCGGTCCACGTCGCCCGGGAAAATGCAGCACGAAATGGACTATCGGCTTTTATGCGGCCCGTCACAGCGGCTGGCTTTGCACATCCGGTCATTGCTGCGGGCGCGCCGTATGATCTCGTTCTGGCGAATATCCTTGCACGGCCGCTAATGCGGCTGTCGCACGCTGTGGCGCGGCATATCGCCCCCGGTGGCCATGTGATCCTCTCTGGCCTGTTGCGCACACAAGAGGCTGCGGTGCGCGGCGCCTATAGAAGCCACGGGCTTTTCCTGGAACGTCGTTTTTTACGCAACGAATGGTCTACTTTACTTCTGCGCAAGCAAAAATTGCGCTAAGGTGTAAACTATGGACATGGCCCCAACATTGATGGAGCTGGGCGACCGGCTGGCATGCCTGCGGGCGGAACTGGGCCGGCGCAATCTTGCCGGGTTCGTCGTACCCCGCGCCGACGCGCATCAGGGCGAATATGTTCCACCCCATGACGCGAGATTGGCGTGGCTGACCGGATTTACCGGATCTGCGGGGACGGCCGTAATTTTACGGACGCGGGCGGCGATTTTCGTCGATGGGCGCTACACGCTGCAGGTACGTGATGAGGTCGACACTACTCTGATTGACCCGCTTCCCATTATGGAGCAATCACCGGAAGACTGGCTTGCCAAACATCTGCGCCCGGGTGACCGGCTTGGGTATGATCCGTGGCTGCATACGCCGGACGGGGTTTCCCGCCTGCAATCCGCATGTGCTAGGGCCGGCGCGGTGCTTGACGCCTGTACGGATAATCCCATCGACGCGGTATGGATAGATCAGCCGCCACCGCCCAAGGCGGCGATCACACCCTACCCGCTTGAATATGCCGGTGAAAACTCCACGTCCAAACGCACCCGCATTGCGGAACTTGTTGCAAAAATTCCGGCCTACGCCGCAGTCCTGACCATGCCGGATTCCATTGCCTGGCTGCTGAATATTCGCGGCGGCGATGTCGATCATTCGCCGCTGCCTTTGTCGTTTGCCATTCTGTATGATGATGGCCGGTGCAGTCTGTTTATGGACCCCGATAAGATAGGCCAAGGTCTCGTCGCCCATCTTGGCGATCAGGTAACCCTGCATGATCAGCAGGCGTTGGGCCCAGCCTTGGACTCCCTGGGAGGCGACACAAAACATGTGCTCCTGGACACCGGCACCGCCGCTGCCTGGATTGCGAACCGTCTTACGGCCGCGGGGGCAAAACTGGTCTCCGGCGCGGACCCCTGCGCCCTGCCGAAGGCGCGTAAAAACGCCACAGAGATTGCCGGCATGCGCACGGCGCATATTCGCGACGGCGCGGCCTTATGCAGCTTTCTGGCCTGGCTGGATCAGACGGCGGCAAAGGGCGGGCTGGATGAAATTACGGCATCGGACAAACTGGAAAGCTTTCGCAAGGCGACCGGTTGTTTGCGGGACCTGAGCTTTCCCACCATTTCCGGCGCGGGTCCCAATGGCGCCATTGTGCATTACCGGGCCAGCGCCAAAAACAACCGCATGCTGGAAGCCGGAAACCTGTATCTGCTCGATTCTGGCGCGCAATATCTGGACGGCACCACCGATGTTACCCGCACCATCGCCATCGGCACTCCGTCTGCCGAGCAACAGGATCGTTTCACCCGTGTGCTAAAGGGGCACATTGGCCTGGCCACCATTCGCTTTCCAAAGGGCGTAACCGGCGCGCATCTGGATGTGCTGGCGCGTGCGGCATTATGGAAAGCCGGCCTCGATTATGATCATGGCACCGGGCATGGGGTCGGCTGTTATCTGAGCGTGCATGAAGGACCACAAAGCATATCCCGCCGCCCCAATAATGTGGGGCTGGATCCGGGCATGATCGTTTCCAACGAGCCCGGATATTACAAACAGGGCGCCTATGGCATACGCATTGAAAATCTGGTGTTGGTGACGGAGCCTTGTCAGATACCGGGCGGAGAGCGCGAAATGATGGGCTTTGATTCGCTTACACTTGCGCCGATTGACCTGCGTCTGGTGACGCGCGGACTGCTGACAGACGAAGAGGCTGGATGGCTTAACACCTATCACGCGCAGGTATGTAAAACCCTGATGCCGCTGGTGGATGCGCCAACTGCCAGTTGGTTGGCGCACGCGACGCGAGCGATTTAGTCAGGTGTTTATTCCGGCTTGCATGGATCGCACGGGCTCCGCCACGCCAAGCAGATAATGGGTTTCAATCGGACCAATTCCGCGGATATCCAATACGCCCCTCGGCTCAAAATTAAAACGTCCCTCAAGCGCATTACGCGCCTCCGCTGAAACCAGTATCCGCCCTACTGGTGCGGCTTCCTGTAAACGGCTAGCGAGATTGACAGTATCGCCCCAGAGATCGTAAGTAAATTTTCGCCTACCAATCACCCCTGCGACCGCCGGGCCGACATGAATACCTACACGCAAACCGAAATTGCCGCCGTCCCCGGTGCGGACACTACTTACATACGTAAACAAATCTAGAGCCATGGCGGCGACTTTCGCCGTAGCGTCGGCGGAGCAGCCAGGCAGCCCCCCGGCAACCATGTAGGCGTCGCCAATAGTCTTGATTTTTTCCAGGTGATGGTGATCAGCAAGTTCGTCAAAACCGCAAAATATTTCATTGAGCAATTTCACCACCTCTGACGGTGGGTTGCGGCTGGCGAAATTTGTAAACCCGGAAAGATCGGCGAACATGACCGTCACTTCATCCAGCCGGTCGGCAATAGGATTTTCCAGCTTTTTTAGCCGGGCAGATATAGGCTCCGGAAGAATATTGGCTAGCAAATCTTCCGAACGCCCCTTTTCGGCCAACAGATCATCTTCGGCGCGATGCACCGCCATTTTGTAGTAACCGATGATGGCACCTGAATAGAGCACCATCGCCGTGAAGGCAAATATCCGCGAGGCGACAAGGCTATGTTCCGGCGTACTACCCAGCGGGCCATAGGCGTACATCAGATACTGGCCAACCAGCAACGCGACGCCAAGCGAAACAAAGCTTATCGCCAACTGCCTTTTTTCCTCACGCGCAAAAAGCAAAAATGGGCTGGTGGCGAACGCTATCCCGTAAATACCGACCCCCGACTGGGGCCCCATTACCAGACAGATCGTGATGTAGTGCAGAGACGCGAGTAATACCAACAGGTAACGCGCAGCCGCGTGCCAGCCACGCGCCTGCATCCCCAGGCCTACAAAGTAGAGTACGCCAAATAGTAAGCTGATCAGTCCCGCGGTGACATCACCCGCGGGGAAATGCACCCCGACGCCTGCGCCAAAGGCAATTCCGGCGAGGATGACGAATGTAATATTCGTCAATGCGCCGGTGCGAAATCTCTGTTGGTCAATTTCACCCCGTACACCCAGCTCCAACAGCCATCTAAAGGCGTTCCACACTATTCTCTCCCCCCAGAAAATCAATGCCACCCGCAATATTAGTCTCTTTGATCAATTACCGCCAGCCACTCATCTTCTCCGAGTATTTTTATGCCCAGATCCCGCGCCTTTTTCAGCTTCGACCCCGCATCGGCGCCGGCAATGACAATATCAGTTTTCGCTGACACGGAGCCCGCCACCTTGGCCCCCAGACTTTGGGCGCGCGCCTTTGCTTCGTCACGCGACATTTTTTCCATGGCGCCCGTAAATACTATGGTCATGCCCGCAACGGGCGACGCTGCGGCCGGTGCAACAAAATCACGCACCGTGACTTCGTCAAGCAGCGCAGTGATGACTTTGTCATTCTGCGGCTCGGAAAAAAATTCTATCAAGGCCTCCACCAAAGCCGCGCCCACGCCGTCAATAGCCAGCAGATCCTGACTGGATTCGCTGTCACGCGTGTACGCCCCCTTCATGCCAGCGTGGAAATTTGCAAATGAGTGATAGTTTTTCGCCAGCAGCCGCGCATTGTTCTGTCCAACATGGCGGATACCCAGCGCATAAATAAATCGCTCTAAATCAATTTCCCGGCGCGCCTCAATCGATGAAATCAGGTTTTCAATTTCCTTAAATGTACGCTTTGACTCGTCCAGAATTTTTTTGCGTTTCTTACCCGTCCTTTCCTCTCTTTCTAAGGCGTCATCCTCCCGCTTTTTTAGAAAAGCCTTCTTCACGTCTTCTATCTTCCGGTTCAGCCGAAAAATATCTGCCGGATTTTTGATAAGATTGGCGTCAAAAAGAAGCTGAACATTTTGTTCGCCCAGCCCTTCTATATCGAAGGCGTCACGGCTCACAAAATGGCGCAGCCGTTCTACCGCCTGCGCCGGACAGACGAGTCCGCCCGTACAGCGGCGCACTACATCCTGCTTGCCGGTCTTTCCGTCTTCCTCACGCACCGCATGGGAGCCGCAAACCGGGCAGATGACAGGAAACACGAATGGAACTGAGTCAGCCGTGCGCTTGTCCAGCACCACCTCGACAATTTGGGGGATAACATCACCGGCGCGCCGCACAAGCACTGTGTCACCGATACGCGCATCCTTGCGTTTGATTTCGTCTTCGTTGTGCAAGGTTGCGTTGGACACCACGACGCCGCCAACCGTCACTGGCCGCAATTTCGCGACAGGCGTCAATGCGCCGGTGCGGCCAACCTGAATTTCAATTGCTTCCAGCACTGTCTGCGCAAGTTCGGCGGGAAATTTATGTGCAATCGCCCAGCGCGGTGAATTCGTACGAAAGCCCAGCCGCTCCTGCAAATCCAGCCGGTCTATTTTGTAGACCACCCCGTCAATATCATAACCAAGCGTCGCGCGCTCTTGCTCAAACTGTTTATAGGCAGCAAGCATTTCATCCAGATCTTTACACCGCTGAATTGCCGGATTGGTTGGCAGCCCCCAGTCCTTAAACTTGTTTATCACCCCCATTTGTGTATCCGCAGGAAGCACGCTTATTTCGCCCCACGCATATGCGAAAAACCGTAACGGCCGCTGCGCAGTAATTGCAGGATCAAGCTGGCGTAGCGACCCGGCCGCAGCATTGCGCGGATTCATAAACACGGGCTTGCCTTGCGCTTCCTGGCGCTGGTTAAGCTCCGCAAATTCATTATGTGAAATGTACACTTCGCCGCGCACATCGATCACGCGCGGCAGATCACCGCCCTTTAGAGCAAGCGGAATATCATGCAGGGTGCGCAAATTTTCGGAGATATTTTCACCTGTAAAACCGTCGCCACGCGTGGCCCCAGACACAAATATGCCATCCTCATAGCGCAGCGTGGCGGAAACCCCGTCGATCTTTGGTTCCGCCGAAAAATGCAGCGGTTCGTCCGGGTCAAGCCCCAGAAATTTACGTATGCTGATACAAAAATCAGCAACATCCCCATCGCTGAACGCATTATTGAGAGACAGCATAGGGCGCGCGTGGGTGCTTTTCTCAAAGCCGTCAAGCACCGCCCCCCCAACCCGCAAACTGGGGCTGTCGGCACGTTGCAAATGAGGAAAACGGGCCTCGATGGCCGTATTACGCTGGCGTAACGCATCATATTCGGAATCGGAAATAACCGGCGCGTCGCGCTGGTGATAATGTGCGTCATGCAGTGCTATTTCTTGCGCCAGCCGCGCCAGCTCGGCCTTTGCCTGCACTTCGCCTAATTCCGCAACCGGAATACTTTCAGCCCGCGTCACCGGCGTGCCCCTGCCGTCATCAAACTGTCTGCGGCAGCGCGGGCTGCGTCGGTCACCTCCGCCCCTGCCAGCATGCGGGCAATTTCTTCACGGCGCGCCGTTACGTCCAACACTTCCACTGATGTCGTGGTGGCCGCGCCACCTTTCGAAATGGTACGTTTTTGTACGCGCCAATGGGTTGCGCCGCGCGCGGCCACCTGTGGAGAATGCGTAACCACCAGTACCTGCGCGCCGGTAGCGAGCCGCGCCAGGCGGTCGCCAATGGCGTCCGCCACCGCACCACCCACCGCACTGTCCACCTCGTCGAACACCATCGCCCGGCCATTGGCGGATTTGGCAAGCACCATGCGCAACGCCAGCATGAATCGTGACAACTCGCCGCCCGATGCAATCTTGATCAGCGCCCCCGGATCAGCGCCCGGGTTCGTCGCCACCTGAAATTCCACCCGATCGGTACCGTCCGCGCCGCGCTCCGTTCCGCCAAGCGGGCTGATGGCGGTTTTGAAGATTGCCTTGTCGAGCTTTAGCGGCGCGAGTTCCTTTTTTACGGCCCTGTCGAGACGCACCGCACATTCGGTTCGCGCCGCGTGCAGGCGTGCCGCGAGGGCGTCATAGGCCGCAAGACTGGCCGCATGCTGTTTCTCCAGTTCCTCGAGGCGTGAGGTGCCCGCATCAATCAAACCCAATTCCCCTGCAATCCGCGCCTGCAAATCCGGCAATGCATCTACTGTCACATGATGCTTGCGCGCTGCCGCCCGCAACGCAAACAGCCGCGCCTCGGACGTTTCCAGCTGATCTGGATTAAATTCCATATTTGAAAGCGCCAGTTCCAATTGCGCGCGGGCCTCCATTGCATCCGACGTGGCGCTGGCGAGCGCGCCAAGTGCGGCGTCAAGCCGCCCAACCGATGTATCCGCAATACGTTCCAGGCGGCGCAACGCAGAGGATAATAAGGCTTCCGCGCCGCGCCCATGACCGCCAAGATCCTCAAGCGCCGCATTCATTTCTTGCGTAAGCTTTTCGGAAGACATCATCAGCGTGCGCGCTGCGGCGAGTTCCGCCTCCTCACCGGTTTTGGGGGCTAGCATTTCCAGCTCGTTGAGTACATGGCGCAGATAGTCTTCTTCTATTTGCGCCTTTTCCAGGTCCGTGCGCGCCTGAGACAGCGCCGCACCCGACTGCTGCATTTCGCGATGTGCGGCACGGCACCGCGCCAGATCAGCCCCCAAGTCCCCAAAGGCGTCCAGTAACGCGCGATGCCCACTGGTGTTCAGCAACCCGCGATCATCATTTTGACCATGCACTTCGATCAGCAGATCGCCAACCGTGCGCAGCAGCCCGATGCTGATCGCCTGGTCATTCACGAACGCGCGGCTGCGGCCGTCCGCGCCAATTACACGGCGCAGAATAATCCCGTCCGTTGCATCAATGCCCTGATCCGTCAGAAGACTTATCGCGGGATGCGCTGGGGGCACTGAAAATTCAGCGCTGGCAATAGCCTGATCACACCCCTTGCGGACCATGGCGCTGTCGGCGCGCGCGCCGGTCGCCAGACCAAGCGCATCCAGCAGGATGGATTTTCCAGCACCCGTTTCACCGGTCAACACCGTTAGGCCCGGCCCGATTTGCAGATCCAGCCGGTCAATTAAAACCAGATTGCGTATCGAAATGCCGGCCAGCATTTATTCAATCTCTCTGGATGATATCTTGAATCAGCTGATCCCGCTAAAGGCTTTGCTGATCCATGATTTTTTGTTCTCTGCGGGGCGCACATGCTTGCCCGTAAGCAACGCATAGCTGTCCTGGTACCAGTCGCTGCCCGGATAATTATACCCCAATACTGCGGCGGCTGATTGCGCCTCATCAATAATACCCAACGCCACATAGCTTTCAGTTAAACGATGCAGCGCCTCTGGTAGATGGGTGGTGGTCTGATAATATTCCACCACTGTGCGGAAACGATTGATGGCCGCAAGATATTCGCCCTGCTTAAGATAGTAACGGCCAATCTCCATCTCTTTTCCGGCAAGATGGTCATTTGTTAAATCAATTTTCAGGCGCGCGTCGCGGGCGTAATCGGTGGTGGGAAAGCGGCGCACGACTTCTGATAGCGACCTCAAAGCTTCGGCGGTAACTTTCTGATCACGCCCAACGTCAGAAATTTGCTCGTAATAGCAAATCGCTATCAGGTAATAGGCGTAAACGACGTCACGGTTACCAGGATGCAATGACATGAAACGCTGCGCGGCGAGGATCGCCTTGTCATATTCATTTATCTGATAATTTGAATAAGCCGCCATCAGCATGGAACGGCGCGCCCACACCGAATAGGGGTGCTGGCGCTCCACTTCATCAAACTGTTCCGCAGCCTGGAAGTAGCGTCCCTTTTGCAATTCTTTCAACGCAGTATTGTATATCTCTTCTACCGGACGTTCGAAATATTTGACATCTTTGGCGCCCATGCCGGCACAGCCAGTAACCGCAAGCGCCATACCCATAACCGCCACCAAGCCCAAAATGCGGGCTTTTAGGCTGCTAAAAGCCACGTTCACTCTAATTTTCATATGCCCTGTCTCAGCAATAGCGTGTAATCCAGACTCTGTTTAGCGCATCTGACGCGCGAGCGCCAATAATGCGTAAGAGGCATTTTAGAAGAAAATGAATAAAGCCGGGAATACCAGAATTATCCGCGCGCGGCGCGGCGGACTTTCGGCAGCGCGACTACCGGCGCCTGGCGCGGAGCGCCCATCGGCCCTTCGCAATATTCCCAGGCTTGCGGTTTATTGAACAAGGCCTGTAACAATTTGTTATTCAGCCCATGACCCGCGCGTACGCCTTCAAAGCGGCCCATAATCGGCGCACCCGCCAGATAAAGATCGCCGATCGCATCCAATATTTTATGACGGACAAATTCATCGGGGAAACGCAATCCCCCATCATTCAGAATTTGGTCCCCGTCCAGCACGATCGCGTTTTGCAACGTGCCGCCACGCGCGAGGCCCAGGGACTTCAGATGTTCGACCTCATGCAAAAAGCCGAAAGTCCGCGAAGACGCGATTTCACTTTTGAAACTGCCGGGAGCCGCCTCGAAAGAATAGGACTGGCGGCCGATAACCGTACCAGGAAAATCGATTTCAAAATCCAGTGCGCAGCCATCATACACAGACAGGCTCGCCTGTTTGCCATCTTCTTCCACGCGGACGGTTTCAAGAATACGGATATACTGGCGGCGCTCCGAAAGCCGCACAATCCCTGCGCATTCGAGCAACATGACAAAAGGCGCTGCGCTGCCATCAAGCACAGGCAATTCCGGGCCGTCCAGGTCAACCAGCGCATTATCTATGCCGCAACCGGAAAACGCCGACATCAAATGTTCAACGGTCGCGACAGAAACGCCCGCTGCGTTACTCAAAGTGCTGCCGAGCTGGGTGCTGCTTATATTATCGTAACGCGCCTGCACACATATATCCTGTGCGCTAAGCCCGTCCGTTTCGCGTAAATCGACGCGGCGAAATACGATGCCGCTACCCGCCTCGGCTGGATAAACTGTGAAACGGACCTGCTGCCCCGAATGCAGGCCAACGCCCGCACATCCTATGCGGTTACGCAAAGTAGTTTGAAACACCTCCGCCCCGCTAGGCCTCTGGCTACGCAAGACCGGAAAATCTAATGCGCCACGCCGTCCGTCACTCACTCTGTGCTCCAGTTCAACTTACCTATGCGCAACAAATATGCGCAAGCCCTCTATACTTAGATCCGATAGATACCAAAAAACGAATCAACAGCAGGGAATGTATTGCATAGGTACCAATCACCTCTTAAGACGACAAATCACTCTTTATTACTCTTTGTTACAGAAATAATAAGCACACAATCCACACGTTACAGTCATTCCGGACAGTATCCGGGATGACTGTAATTACCGGGCAGTTTAGTTTGCGGTCCGGCGTAAAAAGGCCGGAATATCCAACTCGCTTGTATTTGCCGCGCTCACACCTGGTTTTCCGGCAGGTTCACTACGCGCCCCCCCCTTATCCTGAATGGACGTATTTGATCGCACCGCCGCACCCTGACTTGGACCACGCGCGGCTGCCGTGTCCCCACGAGCGGCCGCTTTGCGGCCAAATAATCCCATCCGGACCAGCAGACTTGGGGGCTGGCGGCCTGCCGCTTCCTTGCGTTGCGGCGCGGGTGTATCGCGGGTCGCGACTATTGGAGGCCGTGCCGCCGGCTGGGCGGCGCGTGGACTAATAAAGGCGTCGGCAGCCATAATTTTGCCAAGGGAGTCAACCGGATCTGAGGCCCCAACGGACAACGGAATCGGGTCCATATCCTCCAAACCCTCATCGATAATCAAAATGGGCTCGGCCTGCATCGCGGGCGTTACACTGACTTGCTCAGGCGCCGCCTGTGATGCGGCAATGTCAAGACTTGGCAACGCCGGCTGTTCCGACGGGGCCACAACAGCCGGACCAACTTGCTTCACTTTTTCCAATATCTCTGGGGCCAGCTGATTTTGCGCTTTGTCACTGCGCACTCCTGTCGCCACAACAGAGACCCGCATCTTACCTTCCAGCGTCGGGTCGAATGTCGATCCCACGATGATATTGGCGTCGGGGTCTACTTCTGCGCGGACCCGGTTTGCCGCTTCGTCGACCTCATAAAGCGTCAGATCGGAGCCGCCGATAATGTTGATCAGCACACCTTTCGCACCCGTCATCGACACATCTTCAAGCAGCGGATTGGAAATCGCCGCTTCGGCCGCATCGTTCGCACGGGTTTCGCCAGACGCTTCGCCTGTGCCCATCATCGCCGTACCCGCCCCACCCATGACGGCGCGCACATCCGCAAAATCCAGATTGATCAAGCCTGGCGCCACCATCAGATCGGTGATACCGCCGACGCCGGAAAATAGAACCTGATCAGCCATGGCAAACGCCTCGGCAAACGTCGTTTTGGCGTTCGCCACCCGGAACAGATTCTGATTTGGGATGACCAGCAGAGTATCAACATACTTCTCCAGTTCCGCCAATCCCTGTTCAGCAATACGCATACGCCGTGTGCCTTCGAACTGAAATGGCTTGGTGACCACGGCCACCGTCAGGATGCCCATTTCGCGTGCAGCCTTTGCGATAACCGGCGCGGCGCCAGTACCCGTTCCACCGCCCATGCCCGCGGTAACGAACACCATGTGCGCGCCCGACAGGTGATCGCATATTTCCTGCATGGCTTCTTCGGCCGCGGTGCACCCAACCTCGGGGTGCGACCCCGCACCCAGCCCCTGTGTGGCGCTTTCACCCATCTGGATGCGCCGTTGCGCCTTGGATTGCGACAAGGCCTGCGCGTCGGTGTTGGCCAGCACGAACTCGACGCCCTCCAGCCCGCTCTCGATCATATTGTTGACCGCATTGCCGCCTGCGCCACCGACGCCGAAAACCGTAATGCGTGGCTTTAATTCATACATCTCTGGAACACTGAGATTTATCGTCATGTTTTGCTCTCCTACGGCTTACGCTAGATTTCACCGGCAGGCCCGTACCTGCGGTACACGTTAAAAATTCTCCCGCAACCATTGTCCGATCCGGGCGACCCGCCCGGCCGGAATTGCAGGTCCTGCGACTCCCATTGCGTCACCGGTTTCCAGCGGACCGCTCATCGCGAACCCGATCAAACCGGCAACCGTGGAATATTCCGGCCCTTGTGAAGCGTCCGGCAGGCCACGCAGCCGGATCGGCCGTCCCAGCCTTGTCTGGCTGTTAAGTATTTCCGCTGCCAACTCGCGCACGCCGGCGAGTTGGCTCGCTCCGCCCGTCAGTACGACGCGGCGTCCAGCAATCTCCTGCAACCCGCTTGCCGCCAGACGTTCGCGCACCAGCTCAAAGGTTTCTTCCAGCCGTGGCTGAATAATTCCGTTCAGAATTGAGCGCGGCACATGATTGGCTGTCTCGCGGTCTTCCTCGCCTAGACGCGGCACGTCGATCATATCGCGTTCATCAGATGGACTGACTGTTGCGCTGCCATAGAGCGCCTTTACGCGCTCAGCGGTCGCATGACTCGTGGACAGGCCGAGCGCTATATCATTGGTAACATGAATACCGCCGGTCGGCACGATATCGAGATGCATCATATTACCGCCTGCAAAAACCGATAGTGTGGTGAGCCCGCCCCCCATATCGATGCAGGTGACACCTAATTCGGTCTCGTCCTCAACCAGACAGGCAAGGCCGCTGGCATAAGGCGACGCAACAAGGACGGCTACTTCCAGATGGCAACGCTCAATACATAGGGCCAGATTGCGAATGGGTCCCGGCGCCGCAGTTACGAAATGCAAATTCGTCCCCAACCGGTCGCCAAACATGCCGCGCGGGTCAGAGATGCCCTTGTGACCGTCCAGCGAGTAGCCAATGGGGATTGCGTGAATCAGCTCACCTTCCAGATCATTGACCCGGGCCTGGCCCTGCCGGAGAACTTTTTTTACGTCCTGCTCGCGCACTTCGGGGGTCGGCACTGCAATTTCAGCGCTGATCATATGACTGGCGGGCTGGCCACAGCTAAGGTTGACAATCACTTTGCGCACCGTTTCACGCGCCATGCGTTCAGCCATTTCAACGGCGGCGCTGATGGAACGCTCCGCATCCGCCATGTTGACGATAGCCCCGGCCTTGACGCCGCGGCTCTCATGGTGCCCCACCCCCAGGATACGCGGACGCGGCGCATGAACAGAGCGGTCGGATTCAACGCGCGCGATAAAACAACTTACCTGCGACGTGCCGATATCCAGTCCTGCGATAATCCCGTTGCGTGCCGGCTGCATGTTATGCGTTATCCCAGTATAATATGAATGTATGCAGGGCGGCTTCACGCTCCGGTTCCTTCGCGCGGCGTACAGCTTCCTGGGTCAACCGCACCACCACCCGGTTAGCCAGCCGTAGATCTACAAGTTCGATATCCCGGCCAAGGAGGCCATTATTTTGTTCGTACTGCGCAAGCTTGTGCCACGCTGCAAGCGGGTCCTGTTCGGGCAGGCGCACATCGATACCGTCCTTAAAGCGCATATTCCATCGCCGCTCGCCCACACGAATCGCCGCGGCCACCCTGCGCTTCAGCTGCGGCTCCGATGCAAGCACGGCTATCAATTCTCCCGCAGCTTTGGGTGCGCCCTTGCCAACGATCAGCGGTAGATCAGGGTATTCAACAACGTCTTTCTCCGTAATTTCCACCCCTTCGCGATCCACCAGAACCATCTTCCCGTTGCGTTGCCAGATCGCAATCGGGCGCCGCTCAATCAACTCAATATGAATGGCGTCTGGCAGGTTACGCGTAATGCGCACTTCCTGTACCCAGGGCAGACTGGCGATACGGTCATGCACATCATTCAGGTCGACGTTCAGGATCGAATCATTCTTAGCAATATTCAGTGCACCGAGCAATTCCTTAGGTTCGGTCTGGACCCGCCCCGCGACAGTTATTGAGCGAACCCTAAACCCCGCATCGTGCAAAACCTGACGCATCGCCATTGCGGCCTGTTCGCCAACGGTCTGGACCCATCCGGAATAGAAGGCCGTAAAACCCGCCGCACCAGATATGACCAGAAGAATGGCGGTCAAACCTGCATAGCGCCGCCAGTTGCGGTGTTGCAGTTGCGGACGCCGCGATCCGCGGCTCTTTTGTTTTTTCTTTAGTTTCAGCGCGCGCATGAGGCGTCCTCCACCAGCCAGCGGCACAAATCGCCAAATGAAATGCCAAGATACGCGGCTTGTTCCGGCACCAAGGATGTCGGCGTCATACCTGGCTGGGTGTTTATTTCCAGCAGATAAAGTCCATCACGTCCCGCAACGCTACTATCATAACGGAAATCCGCGCGGCTTACGCCACGACAGCCAAGCAATTGATGCGCCGCCAGCGCTACATCCATCGCATGCTGGTAAACCTGCGCGTCCACATCCGCCGGGATCACATGCCGCGAACCGCCGGCAGCGTATTTCGCCTCGTAATCATAGAATTGGGTTTCGGGCACAATCTCCGTTACCGCCAGCGCGCGGTCCCCCATCACGACAACCGTCAGTTCATGACCGGGAATATAGCGCTCCACCAGCACCGCATCGCCGAACGCCCAATTATCCGCGGCTATCTGCTGCGGCGGCGCATTATCGCCCTGGCGGACGATAAACACCCCGACGCTGGAACCTTCGGTAACCGGCTTCACCACATAAGGCGGGGACATGGGGTGTTTGACCCCTAGCGCATGGCGATCCATTACCATGCCTTCCGGGCTGGCGATCCCCGCATCGTGAAACAACCGCTTGGCCATCGGCTTATCCATTGCCGCCGCCGACGCCCGTACCCCGGAATGGGTATAGGGTATGCGCAACAGCTCGAGCATCCCCTGCACGCAGCCATCTTCGCCCCAGCGGCCGTGCAGCGCATTAAAAACCACATCGGGTTTTAACTCCGCCAGAACGGTCGCAACCGTATCATCCACATCCACTTCGCTGACCCGGTATCCTTGCGCGCGCAATGCTTCGGCGCACTTGGCCCCGGACACAAGACTGACTTCGCGTTCAGCGGACCAGCCGCCTTTCAGCACCACGACATGGCGGGCGGCATTCATGTACCCCCTCCCGGAGTCCCGATGCGTTGAATTTCCCAATTCAGCACCACGCCACAGACTTCCAGCACGCGGGCACGAACCTGCTCACCCAGCTGTTCCAGATCGGCCGCCGTCGCATCTCCGTCATTGATCAGAAAATTGCAGTGCTTCTCCGACACCATGGCGCCGCCCAGGCGCAAGCCCCGGCATCCCGCCGCATCTATCAGTTCCCAGGCCTTACGCCCAGTTGCTTTCGAATCGACCGGATTGGCAAACGTGCTGCCGCCGGTGCGTGCACCAACGGGCTGGTTTGCACTGCGCTCGGCGGCAATTTCGGCCATGCGCGCGGAAATCGTATTTCGGTCGCCGGGCCTCCCGCGCACACTGACCCGTGTCAGGATCACCTCCGCCGGAAAAGCGCTGCTGCGATAACCAAAGCCCGCTTGAGCATGCGTAAATTCCCGCGCGCGCCCTTGCCGGTCCACGCCTTGCGCACTGACAAATATATCCTTGAGTTCGCCGCCGAACGCACCCGCATTCATGCGCGCGGCGCCGCCCATCGCACCGGGAATACCGCGCAGAAACTCCAACCCCGTCAGGCCCGCATCACGTGCCGCAGACGCCAGCTTGACATCCATCACCGCGGCGCCCGCGTCAATAAGCCCGTCGCCATCAATCTGAATGTCGCTAAAACCCGCACCCAGTTGCACCACAACACCCCGGATACCACCGTCGCGGATCAATAAATTCGAACCCGCGCCAATCACAGTAACCGCGATATCATCAGGCAACCCGGCCAAAAAAGCCGCAAGATCCTGCGCGTTTGCGGGCTCAAATAAAATATCCGCCCGGCCGCCAACCCGGAACCATACCAGTTGCGCCAGATTAAAGTCCGCCCGCACCCGCCCGCGCACGGATGGCAGACGGTCCAGCAATGACGGAATGGCGCGCCGGGCCATCATGCCGCGCCTGCCATTCGCGCGCGGCTGGCCATTTCTTCCGGCAAGGCGTTCGCCCATTGCGTTATGTTCCCCGCCCCCAGACAAACCACCAGATCGCCTGCCTCCGCCTCGGCCAAAACCAAAGCGCAGAGTTGCTCCTGCCCCTCCAGGGCTATTACCCTGCGATGCCCGTGGGCGCGCAAGCCCTCGATCAGCCCGTCGCGGTCAGCGCCAGGGATCGGCTGCTCTCCTGCCGCATAGACAGGCGCTATGATAACAATATCCGCGTCATTAAAGCAGGTGCAGAAATCCGCAAATAAATTGGCCAACCTGGAATATCGGTGCGGCTGCACGACGGCGATGACCCTGCCCGCGCAGCTTTCACGGGCCGCACGCAGCACTGCGGCGATTTCCACCGGATGGTGGCCATAATCATCAACAACGCCAATACCGCCCCATTCGCCCGTGCGGGTAAAGCGGCGCTTGACGCCGGCAAATGCCGCCAGCGCGCGGCGCTGTATCTTGCGGTCGATTTTCAATTCCCGCGCCACGGCAATTGCCGCCAGACTGTTGCGCACATTATGAATGCCCGGCATCGGCAGTTTCATGCCTTCCATACGGCTGGTTTTGCCGGTGATCCGGTCGAAGAACTGCACATCAAAAGTCCAGATGTCGCCATCGGCCTGAATATTTACTGCGCGCACTTCGGCCTGCGGCGACGTGCCGTAGCTGACACAGCGCCGGTCCCGTACCCGCCCCACCAGGGCCTGCACTTCAGGATGATCAATGCACACCACGGCGCAACCATAGAATGGCACATTCTCGACAAAGGTATCAAAGGCGCGGCGCAGTGCGTCAAAATCCTGATAAAAGTCGAGATGTTCTGGATCAATATTGGTCACTACTGCAATCGTCGGCGGCAGCTTGGTAAAGGTGCCGTCGGATTCATCCGCTTCGACCACCATCCAGTCGCCATCACCCAGCCGCGCATTGGCGCCATATGCATTGATAATGCCACCATTTATCACGGTGGGATCGAAGCGCGCCGCATCCAGCAGGCATGCCACCATCGATGTGGTCGTGGTTTTGCCGTGGGTGCCGGCAACCGCAACACACCATTTCAGGCGCATGAGTTCGGCCAGCATTTCGGCACGCCGCACCACCGGCAACGCGCGCTCCCGCGCGGCAATCAGTTCAGGATTATCGGCCTTGATCGCACTTGATACGACCACCACCCGCGCTTTGCCAAGATTTTCCGCCGACTGCCCGATCGCCACTGGAATGCCAAGTCCACGCAGACGCGTAACATTGGCACCATCGGAACGATCAGAGCCCTGCACCTGATAGCCAAGATTGCACATCACTTCGGCAATGCCGCTCATGCCGATGCCGCCGATACCCACGAAATGAATCCAGCCAATATCAAGAGGAAGCCGCGTCATCATGCTGCAACCCTCCTGAAAAACGGGATTACCTTGCCGCCACCGCCACCGCCCTTTTTGGGCAGCCCGGCTTTGCGCGGCGCCAGGCGCTCAACCATATCCGCCAGCGCCTTGACGGCGT
>JAUSQH010000441.1 GCA_030652895.1 Alphaproteobacteria bacterium | reverse complement strand
GAGGTCGTGAATGGTGCGGAATTTGATCATGCTGAATGCCACAATAGCATAAATATTGCTTCGCGGCATATCAGATGAGACCACAAGAATAGGAGCATTTCATAAACTCACGGAGTACTGCCAAGGCTCAGGTTTTATACACGGTTTTTCAATCTCTCCCGCCGCGGAACCAAAATATCAAGACTTAATCCCCTTTTCTTCGTGCAAGATTACGATGCGACGCTATATGAAATTGATTGCGTGGCGTCCTATCGCTCCCGGTTTAAAAAAAACACTATTCTGCGGCGACAGGCAGGAGAGCTGTCTCGTCCCTTTCACTTATTGGATCAAGGCCCAGGGCTATGCGCCCGGAGAACCGGTGCTGCTTTTTCTCGGCAAGTGGGTGATATCGGGCTGCATGAACATCTCGCAGCAGCTTCTCCAGCCCCAGCTTCCTGTAGAAACCGCCGCCGCCCGCCACCTCGAGCATTTTCTCGACCGCTGCGATGATCGCATTGGTCGCAATGGTTTTACGGCGCAGGATGGCGTCAGCGGTTCCAACAACCGGATCAAAGTCGAAATCGTTGGCGATCCGCACCATATCGTCCACCGCGAGTTCCGCAGTGGTCATCAGATTACGGAGCTCACCCAGCAGATATTGCGTTTCCGGGGCGCCCGCACGCTTCCTCGCCTCAGCCTCGGTTATCGTCGCAGCGGCGCAAGCAACCCCCATATATACCGACATGACCGTGGACATGGCGACGGTCAGGATAACATTCCACGACATGTGATAGTCGCCCCTGGGACGCCGCAGTGAAACCGTTTCGTCGGGCACGAACACGTTGTCGAGAGTGACCGTGTGGGAGCCCGTGGCGCGCATGCCCATCGCCTTCCAGTCATTGCCAAGGGTTACGCCGTCTGCACTGAACGATACGCCGAAATGCAAAACCTGCCACCCCTCCACCGGGTCCTCAAACGGCGCCGAGGTCACCAGCAATCCGCCCTTCGGGGAGCCACTGGCAAATGGCTTTTTTGCGCTTACCCGAAATCCGCCGTCGGTCCGCGTTACAGTACCATTTGATTCCAGCCAATCATTGCCACCGGTGCTGACCAGCACCACTTCACCTGCCGCGACGCGTTCGAGAAGTTTCTGCCCCGGCCGGCCGGCCCGGTAATTGGTTACCTGTGCGCCAACGACATGCTGGTGCATCGACAGCGCCAGCGCCGTCGAGGGACAGTATTCCGCCAGACCGCGTAGAAATGCGCACATCTCTGGATGGCTGGCGCCGCCGCCGCCGAGTTCAACCGGCACCATGGCCGAAAATAGTTTGGACGCTGTCAGCGTGTCATAGTTTGCCGCGACGAATTCATCATTTGCATCGTTGTGCGCCGCAATCGCGGAAAATTGCGGGCCGATTGTGTTTAGAACCGCACCTAAATCGATCTTCTTGCTCATGACAGTCTCTCCTTGGGTTAAGCGTCTGATTGCTTGGTTGACGGCGCCGGGAACCACCCCGTTGCCTGAGAGGACGTATCGCACCTCGCTTGACGGGCGCGCTAGTTCATGAACTGAATCGACCCGGTATAGATATTGAACTGGTTCCATAGCTACCGGCCCGCTAAACTACCCGCATTAGGGCATTAAGCGGAGGACGACAGGGATGGCTGAGGGAAGCTACAAACAGTTCTGCCCCGTTGCAATGGCGGCCGAGATTTTGTGCACACGCTGGACGATCGTTCTCGTGCGTGAACTTATAGCCGGCTCAACCCGGTTCAACGACCTCCGCCGCGGCGTTCCAAGAATGTCTCCGGCGCTCCTTGCGAAGCGTCTGCGGGAATTGCAAGCCGCGGGAATTGTCGATCGTACGCCGGTGCCGGCCGAGCCAGGCATATTCGAGTATGTGCTCACGCCCGCCGGTCACGACTTGAAACCTGCTGTTGATGCCATTGGCAGTTGGGGGCAAAGATGGGTCGAGACCAAGCCAACGCTGGAGAACCTCGACCCCGAACTTCTGATGTGGGACATGCGCCGTAACATCAAAACCGATCCCATGCCCGTACGCCGTAGCGTCATTCAGTTCACGTACCCCGAACTGCCGCAATCGCGTCGCAGATGGTGGCTTATATTCGAACCGGGAACCGCGGTCGTGTCACCGGATAACAAAGTTGATCTGTGTTCCGTAGAACCGGGCTTCGATGTCGATCTCTATGTGTCTAGCGATCTACGGACGATGACCGAGATATGGCTGGGGTTGAAAACCGTTCTTAACGCCAAACAGCAAGGACACATTCGCCTGACCGGGAGCCGGGAACTTGAAAACGCGATGCAGTCGTGGCTCGGTCTTAGCCCATTCGCCAACGTAGAAAAACTTGTCGCCTAGCAAACAGGCGAGTTCGCCGTTGGGGAAAAGGGCGCGCGCGTGCCAGTTTTCGTTTTCAGGGCTGGGCCGCGCCCTATTCATCGCCCATGCGCAGCGCCGCGATGAAGGCTTCCTGCGGGATTTCCACCTTGCCGAACTGGCGCATGCGTTTCT
>JAUSQH010000439.1 GCA_030652895.1 Alphaproteobacteria bacterium | reverse complement strand
CAACGGGGAGAGGGGTGAGAGGACACAAGAAAAGGTCCAGTGGACCTTTTCGTCCTCGAACGCGGGCGCAAGCCCGCGGAAGGGTGAGGGGGCCTTGTGGCGCACTCGGCGTCGCCAATCGCCCTCACCGCATCCTTGCCTGCCTTGCCAGGCTCCCCCAATGCGCCGCCATCGGCGGAGAATGCCGAAAAAGTTGGCTTTGGGAGATTTTAAGTCTTCGGACTCGGGTCGTTGTTTGACCGCCAGATGAACAGGGCAAGTTCTTCGACTCGCTTCCTAAGATCGAGAACATCAAGTGATGTTGCAGATGCTGTCACCTGATGTGCAACCTTCACTTTGTCGATCACTTCCGCTTTTTTGGCGTTGGCCTTCCCGGAGCGAGGCTTCAATAGCGTTAGCTTTTCGTACTGGCCGGACAGCCCTTTAAGGGTCCGCTTGCTGTGTGTGGTTTCAACGGAGTGCTTGAGAGTTTCGTACTGAACGTAATTCTCGATCTCCCGGCCCGCAGTTATCCAGCAGAGCCCGCCATCTCTTTCAAATTCATCTCTCAGTCTGCTCTTTGTTGCCCCAATACGCCCGCCTTTCCTGTCGCGATCGCTGTCCATGATGAGGGCGGTGTTGCGATTTAAACGGCGCAATTTGATAAAATCATCCACCTCGCTGTCGTCGGCGCTCAAGTGGCTGAGCAAGCGCCCACCGTAAAACATTATCGAGTAGTGCAACCCTTCGATCAGCCCCGAATCATGCATCGAGAGCCAATGACGCAGATATATTCGATCCGACGGGCCTTCTACCCAGACAATGCAATTGGACTGGAACAGGTCACTGGCGTGGTAACCAAGGTCCCTACAAATTTCAAACTTTTCCCCGGCACTGATTGACTCGCGAACAGCCGAGAATCCGCCTTCCAATTCGATGTGATAAACTGAACAAGGCACAGCGTCGATTAGATGCGCTGAGTGCGTTGTAATAAAATATTGGTTGTCCGTATTTTCATGCAAATAGCGCATAAGTTCGCGCTGGAGAGTGGGGTGAAGGTGAATTTCTGGTTCTTCAATGCAGACGATTTGATTTCGGAACAATGTAGACCTAGCGGCGATGATTATGATCTCTTC
>JAUSQH010000472.1 GCA_030652895.1 Alphaproteobacteria bacterium | reverse complement strand
CCTTGAACAGCTCGCGCAGCGGCTCGACGAGTTTCATGCGCATGCGTTCCGGCAAACCGCCCACATTGTGATGTGACTTGATGGTGACACTGGGCCCGCCGTCGAACGACACGCTTTCGATTACGTCCGGGTACAGCGTACCCTGGGCCAGAAAATCCGCGCCGCCAATATTGGTGGCTTCTTCGTCGAACACGTCAATGAAAGTCGCGCCGATGATTTTACGTTTTTGTTCCGGGTCGCTGACGCCCGCCAGCCGCGATAAAAACAACTCTTGCGCCTCGCGGTGCACCAGATGAATATTGTAGTGATCACGAAACAGGCTTACGACCTGCTCCGCCTCACCCGCGCGCATCATGCCGGTGTCCACAAAGACACAGGTCAACTGCGCGCCAATCGCTTCGTGTAACAGCACTGCCACCACCGAGCTGTCCACGCCGCCGGACAGGCCGCAGATCACACGCCCCTTACCCACTTGCTTGCGCACCTTGTCGATTTCGGTTTCGCGGAACGCCGCCATCGTCCAATCGCCGGTGCAGCCTGCGATTTTGTGGGTGAAGTTGTGCAGCAGTTTTGCGCCGTCCGGCGTATGCGCGACCTCTGGATGAAACTGCACGCCGTAAAAATGCCGCGTTTCGTCGGCGATAGTGGCGAACGGCGCATTGGCGCTGACGCCCACCACGTGAAAACCCGGCGGCAAGGCCGTCACGCGGTCGCCATGGCTCATCCATACCTGATTGCGACTGGCTTTGCCCCATACGCCATCGAACAGCGCGCTATCCGCAATGACTTCAAGCGCGGCACGGCCAAACTCGCGCTCGGTTCCCGCCTCCACGTTGCCGCCCAGCTGCGCGCACATGGCTTGCTGGCCGTAGCAGATACCCAGCACCGGAACGCCATATGTAAACACACGATCGGGAATGCGCGGCGTACCGGATTTGATGACGCTGGCCGGGCCGCCGGACAGGATGATCGCCTTGGGCGCAAAACTGTCGAGAATGGCATCCACTTTATTGAACGGAATGATTTCGCAATAAACGCCACTTTCCCGCACCCGGCGCGCAATCAGTTGCGTCACCTGGGATCCAAAATCGATAATCAGCACACGATCAGTCATTTTAAAAATATTTCTTTATGTTTGAATATGAAAGGCCACCTCAGCCTGTCCCCCAGGGACAAATTCCGGGTGACAGGCCGACGTCCAGGCATAGGATAAACGTCACCGGGAGTTGTATAAAGCAAATTGGATTACGGCGGTGGCGCAATCCCCGTTCTTTTTTCTTCCAGTTGCCAATAGGTTGCCCAAATACGCTGCGCGACCGTTATAAGCGTGAACACTGTCAGCAGATAAATTGCGGGTTCCAGAAACCCCGCCATCAAAGCTGCGGAAATCAGCAACAGCCGCTCAAAACGCGAGGCCAAGCCGCTTTTGCCAATCAGGCCTAATGCTTCTGCCCGGGCGCGGGTATAGCTGACCATGAACGACCCGAGCAGCGCCAATACGACAACCGATGCGGTAACCGCGTTGCCGCTGGCGGCAAACTGATAGGCAATGGCGGCAAACACCACACCTTCCGCGATACGGTCAAAGTTCGAATCGAGAAAGCCACCAAATTCGGTACTCAGTCCGCCCCGGCGGGCGACCGTGCCGTCGAACAGATCAATAAGCCCCGCCAGCAGATATACAAAGCCGCCAATGAACAAACCACCGGTCAAAATGCAAAAAGCGGCGACAAAATTAAGTGCAAGGCCGGCAACGGACAATTTGTTGGGGGTGACCCGATTGCGGATCAAAAAATCCGCAATCGGGATGAGCACAAAATCAAAACTTGCGTAAAGTTTCCTGCGGAATTCTTCCATGTCTATGCGGGCGCCCGTTCTTTTTGCACGACGCCTTCGTCCACCAGTTTGGCAAGTTCGTCTTGTGATACGCCCAGCAGACCACTCAGGATTTCCGTATTGTTCTCGCCCAGAAACGGTACATGCTCGCGTATGCGCGATTCAGAATCGCACATGCGCAGCGGCGTATTGGCGACCAGGAACGAACCTGCGCCATCTTCGATTTCCACGGCGCTTTTGCGTAACACGGATTGCGGCTGGCGCAAGGCGTCCTCGACACGGCGTAGCTGCCCCACCGGGCACCCGCCTTCACGGATAATGCTTTCGACCTCGTCAACGGTACGGTCTTTGGCCCATTCCTCAACCTCGTTCAGCAGATTGATCCAGTTCTGCAAACGTTCCGCCACCTGTAGCGGATATTTCGAGGGCCATTCAGGGTGACCGCAGGATTTGCTGAGATCGGCATAATTGTTTGGCGACAATGGATTGACGACAAACATGCCGTCTTTGGCTTTCAACGCCCGGTAAACCAGACGCGCGCCCGCCGTATTAAAATTGGCTTCCTGCAATTCATTGGTCAGTGCGTTGAAAATCACCTCGGTCATGGCAATATCGATTTCTTCTCCCTTGCCGATGCGTTCACGCCGGAACAGCGCCGCCATAATCGCGGCATTGCCATGTACGCCGGTCATGTAATCCGCGAACGGGACGGAGCCGTTAATGGGTTTGGTTTTGTCTTCCTGCCAGGTCATCATGGCCATATCCAGCCCGGCGGAGGCATGAATGATGGGCGCAAACGCGGCCCAGTCGGCAGCAGGGCCTTCCTGGCCGAAACCGGACATATTGCAATAGATAATCTTCGGATTACGCGCCTTCATATGTTCATAACCCAGGCCAAAACCGCGCATCACGCCGGGGCGGAAATTTTGTATCGCAACATCGCTTTTTTCAGCCAGTGTTAATACCAGTTCAACGGCGCGCGGGTCTTTCAGATCCAGACAGATGCTTTTTTTGCCGGCATTAAGCTGGCCGAAATAGGTGCTGCGGCCCTTGCGGCGTGGCATCGTCATGCGCAGCAGATCGCCGATCGGGGCTTCCACCTTGATGACTTCCGCCCCCAGATCCGCCATCAGGCGGGCGCAATAGGGGCCCGCAATGACCCCGGTAAAATCAATAACCCGCACACCCTCAAGCGCGCCTGGCGTCACATGCGACTGGATCGACATCTCTTCTTCCCCTTGTTTTTGTTATGGCAATTTTTTATTGGCGCATGATGCGGTGAATGAGGGAGCACGTAAACAAGTTTTAATGAGGAACGCCCAAACAATATATGTCCGTCGTTCACCTGAATACTTCTGCTGGCCATAATAAAAGCCAAAGTATAAGGCAAAAAAAAGCAAGACTCGAAAGCCTTGCATATGTTGGGTTATTCTTATTATTGCACCCCCACCAGAACAGCGCCGCTGGG
>JAUSQH010000432.1 GCA_030652895.1 Alphaproteobacteria bacterium | reverse complement strand
ATGATGTTCACGACATTGTCGATTTTCTGCGCCATTTCGGCCAGCCCCTTGATCGCGACCATGGTGCCGCCGGCTTCCGCAACTGCCTGGGTGGCGATGCTCGCCGACTGCTCAACCTGACGGCTGATCTCCCTCACCGATGCGGTCAGCTCCTCTGCCGCCGCCGCCACCGTCTGTACATTGACTAAGGCCTCCTCGGAGGCCGCCGCAACTGTAGCCACCCGCATGGTGGTCGCGCCGACGATCTCCGTCATGGACTCTGCAGTTCCCTGCAACTCGGTTACTTGCGACGTGACACCAACCAAAATGGCGCCTACGCCTTCTTCGAGTCTGGCCGCGACATCGATCATCGCCTTCCGGCGATCCTCAACTCCCGCCTCCTGATAGACTGAAATGGCAAAGCCCATGTCGAGCATGACCGCCGAATTAACCGCCGTGATCACCTCACCCAGACGCTGTGGCTTGCGGCGATAGGCCTTGATAGCGAGGTCCGTGAGGTGCGAAAGCACGAGGGCGTAACCGCCAACATACCAGAAAGGCTCTAGGCCGATGCGGTTATGCACCAGTCCGATGGTGCGGACGCTCTGGATGTAGGTCTCGTCGAAGCGGCCATTGAACAGTCTCTCCCAATGCGCTGACTGCGCGCTCTTCAACCGCGACACCTGATTGTTGCCGATAATCCTGACGAGTTCAGGTTCAGCCATGAGGTGGCGGTAAAAGGCGTCCAGCACTTCAGGCAACGCCTTCTCAACCACGGGCCAGAATTCTCGCAAGGCCTCATCCGTCGCTGAGTTTACACGCATGAAGCGCAGCCGTGTCTCGCGTTCCCGGCCACGAATCTCCTGGCCGGCTTTTACATTTTCCCTGTCGTTCATCACGCGCCCCGTTACAATTTACTCTGACTCGCATTAAGTCAGAAACAGGTCCGTTTTTAGTGATAGAACGTTCAATATTCTCTTAATCCCATAAAGTATGTGCGTATATTTACTCCGCTAAATGTTACGTCACGCCCCCGGGCGCTTCGTGGTCTTACTGCTCGTCCCGGCTCATCAGGGCGAGACCAACCCCCGAAGCTCCCTGACGGGAGCGGATGCGGAGCTGCGTTGGCAATCCACCCGCCGCACTGACAAAGGACGCGCAGCACGTGGATCGTCCAATCAAAGCCCCGCAGACCCCGCCTCCGTGGATGTTATGCCGCTCGCACATCCGACAGGAATTTGTCGACCTCGGCTTTCAGCATTTCGCTCTGTTTAGCCACTTCACCGGATGCCGCCTGCACCTGGCTTGCCGCCGCGCCGGTTTCACTCGCCGCCTGGCTGACGCCGCC
>JAUSQH010000471.1 GCA_030652895.1 Alphaproteobacteria bacterium | reverse complement strand
CAGCGCAATGGCGGTGGCGCCAACGACAATTGTCCAGAATCCGCTGCGAAGCGGTTTCCTTCGAGGATTATTACTCACTTGCAAATACGCCACCTGGCTATTTCCGTTCTACGTATGGTTCCCGGGGTCGATTATGGTGGTTTCCGAACCACAATCTAACATAGTGTACAGTGCTGATATCAGCTCATCCATCCCGCTATTCAATATAGGAACATGGGTTTGCCGCGAACATGGGCAATCTGGGGCCGGTACTCATTTGTGTCGTACAGCGCGCCAACATCGACCCGGCGCTCTCCCTGGATGCACGTGTCGCTGGATACGGTGGTATAATTGCCATCGCGGATAGCCATCATCTTGCCCTGTTCGCCATCTGCCAGCAATTGCACCGCCATCGCCCCGTAACTGGCCGCCACCATACGGTCCAGCGCATCCGGGCCGCCCGCGCGCATTAGATAAGCCAGGGACTGGCTGATAATGTTAACGCCGGTCCGGCGTTTCAGCTCTTCGCCTATGATCTCGCCAATCCCGCCAAGCTTGCGGTGACCATAGGCGTCGGCGTCGCCGCGTTCAATCACCCCGCCGCCTTCAATGACAGCGCCTTCCGAGACAACCACGATCGCATAGCTGGACGGATTTGCATTCCGGTCGGCCACAAGCTGTCCCGCAAGCCGGTCAATATCAACGGCGCATTCGGGGATCGCCACCCGGTCGGCATCCGCGAGGAAACCTGATATCAGCGCCGTTTCACCGGAATTGCGACCGAACAATTCAATCACGGCGATGCGTTCATGGCTGCCCGTCGGTGTCCGAAGAGCGGTGATGAATTCGACCGACCGGCTAACGGCGGTGGAAAAGCCAATGCAATAGTCGGTCCCGAACACATCATTGTCCATGGTCTTTGGCACTGACATCACGCGCACACCTTCACGCCCCAGCCGTGCGGCGTAGGATAGCGTGTCATCGCCGCCAATCGGCACAAGCGCATCAATCTTCAAATGCTCCAGCACCTTGAGAACATGTTGGGTGCAATCAATTGTCCCATCCTTGTTGACAGGAAGTTTTTGGACGTCGATAAATGCCGGGACTTCGCCTGCCTTGACCTTGCCCGGATTGGTGCGCGAAGTATGCAGAATGGTGCCACCACTGCGGTCGATGGTGCGCACCAGATTTGCATCCAGCGGTAAAAGCCATTCCTGAGCGCTATTGGGATCATCGGGATTAAGCGAAAGCGGTCCGGCCCAACCCCTGCGAAACCCGGTTACCCGCCAGCCCAGGCGCAGCGCCTGACGTGTCACTGACTTGATGCAGGGGTTGAGGCCGGGTACGTCGCCCCCGCCAGTAAGAATTCCTATATGCATGAGCTTTCTCCTAGGGCAGCTTTATCCGTTACGTGGTGTCATACCCAGTTAATCGTCCCCGGAGCCAGGCGGCGTGCCGTCGTCAGCGCGCACCACGGCAGCGGCGACAAGAACTGCCAGAATTAGAATAATGACAAAGGTGAGTCCTTTGCCCGGATCCTGCACTACCAAAGATCCAAGTCCCAGCACCACCATAAAACCGCCGATAATATAAAGTAGAATTTGCATACAGGCGGCTTTCCTTAAGCTTTCAGAGTAGACGGCGATTCGAGACAGTATATCAGGATACCCCTCCATTCAGTGTCGCCAAGTCAGAGTATAGCGATGGACGGCGGTCACGGTATAGGCCCCATTCGCGCCTTTGGCGTTCACTGACGGCCAGATCAATAGCAGACGTTAGAAAGCAGCTTTCGTCACGGCCCGCTTCAGCGGTAATTGCCCCAAAATTGTCGGTAATGAAGGACGAACCGTAAAAATCTATGCTGCAACTTGCGCCCTGTTCATGACCGATGCGATTGGAGGCTACCACCGGCAGCATATTGGCGGCGGCATGGCCCTGCATGACGCGGCGCCAGTGGTCATGCGAATCAATCGTTGGATCATGTGGTTCCGACCCGATAGCAGTGGGATAGCAAATTACCTCCGCACCATGCAGGGCCATGATGCGGGCCGCTTCAGGAAACCATTGATCCCAGCATATTGCAGCACCGATCCGCCCGGCCTGGGTGTCCCAAACGCGAAATCCCGTATCTCCGGGCGTAAAATAATATTTCTCACTATAGCCTGGCCCGTCGGGAATGTGGGATTTCCGGTAAATGCCCAATATCGCGCCATCGGCGTCGATCATGGCCAGACTGTTAAAACATATATTATCGGCCTGCTCAAAAAAACTTACAGGCATGACAACGCCAAGTTCCGCAGCCAGAGCCCGCATATGGGCAAGTGCGGGATTATCCCCGGGACGGCTGGCCAAAGCAAAGTGGGCAGGATCCATATCCTTGCAGAAATACGGCGTTTCAAATAGTTCCGGAAGCAGAATAAGCCTTGCCCCGTCTGCAGCTGCGGCGCGCACCAATTTATCGGCCGTGGAGATATTCAGCGCCCGGTCCGGAGTGCAGACCATTTGAATGGCCGCTATGACTAATTGCCGCATAAGATCTCCTCGCCTCTCATTTTGATAAGATTAACCATATATCAAGGCAATTTGGAAACACTGCACCATTGGTTATGTCAGGGGCCGCGATTTGCCCCAACAATGGGGCCAGAGCAGCGATCATGAACTCTCTCTCGAACATATTAATAACAGCTTCCTATGCGATCGTAAGTATATTGCTAATGGCATTATTGCCTATCGTTACGGGAATCACCGGCGCGACGGCAATCGCCCTTGGCATGAATTTGTTTTTGTTGTGCGGACTGGTGCACAGCCGCGTGTTTGCCGGACGTGAATCGCGGAGCATGAATCGCAGGCTCTCGGATCTCGTAAAGGGTCAAAAGACGCTGGTTCTGGATATCGAGTATACGAAACGCGAGACCAGCCACCTCGCCGAAATGTTTGACGCGCTGGACCTGAAATCCAACAAAGATATCGTCAATGAGATGCGGGTGCTGGAAGGCCTGTTACAGCGTCTGGCCGACAAGCGGGTTACGCAGGATACGGCGCCCCAAACCCCGGATGTCCTGGCCATCGCGCCGTCGAAATGGCCCAATCCAGGCCCGGCAAACGGCAAAAATGAAATTTCGCTGCTGGCGCTAAACGAAGCGCTGGAAGAAAACCGCATTGATCTCTATTTGCAGCCAATCGTCAGTCTGCCGCAGCGTAAGGTGCGTTCCTATGAAGGCTATTCGCGTCTGCGTAATGTTGATGGCACGCTGATCGAGCCGGGGCAGTACATTGGCGTGGCGGAGGCGGCGGGCATTGTGTCAACGATTGACAACTTCCTGTTGCTGCGATGCGTACAACTTATCCGCCGCCTGCACAGCCGTAACCGGGGCGTGATCATCTTCTGCAATATATCGGCGCATTCGTTGCGTGATCAGGGGTTCTTCCCGCAATTCGTCGATTTTATGGAACAGAACAACGATCTGGCTGGTTCAATGATTTTTGAATTTTCGCAAGCCACGGTGGAAGAAAATACTGCGGTTGAATGGCGCGAGTTGGGCCGCCTTGCCAAGCAGGGCTACCGCTTTTCCATGGATAATCTGACGCATCTCGATATTGATCTGGAAGAATTATCCGGCCGCCACTTTGCCTATATCAAAGTGCCTGCGGCGACTCTGCTAACAGGGATGAAACAGGCGCGCTCGCGGTTTTTATCCAGTGACATCAAGCTGGCCATGCGGCGTTTCGGCATTGACCTGATTGCCGAAAAGATCGAGGAAGAAGCAACCGTCGTCGGCCTGCTGGAGTATGAGCTGGATTTTGGCCAGGGCTATTTGTTTGG